>JBARVN010000040.1:0-1801 GCA_049646285.1 Albidovulum sp.
GTTGTGATGGGCTCAACGTATAACGGCCGCCTTTTCTCGGTCATTGAAGAGCAAAAGCAGCCGGTTGCGATCATGTGGGACGCTCAGGTGTTCGACCTTGACGGTTGGATCATCCCAACCGGTCTCAGCCCGGAGCGTCAGGCACGCGCGCTTGACTACATCTACTTTGCCACTGACACTCAGCGTCTGGCTGATCAGGCAAAGTACATCTCCTACGGTCCGGCACGTAAGTCCTCCGCACCGCTGGTTGGAAAGCATGCAACGCTCGGCATCGACATGGCACCACATATGCCGACCGATCCGAACAACGCCAAGAACACGTTCCTTTACAACTACGAGTTCTGGGCTGACTACCGCGATGATCTGGATGCAAAATTCCAGGCATGGCTTGCTCAGTAATTTCTGACTGATCCCGGAAGGGGCCGTTTTGGCCCCTTCCGACCATATTTGTTTGTAACTTTGCCAGCCAATAACCCGGAACGGGGGAAGAATGAGCGATATGACCCAAGATGGCCTGATGCTGGCCGCCGACGGAACGCCACTGAAGACCAGCCTGAACCGGGCGCTGCGGCGTCAAAAGATACGGGCTTTGGCACTGATTGCGCCGTTGCTGATATTCGTGCTTGTCACGTTCATTGCACCGATCGGCAACATGCTGTTCAGATCCGTCGAGAATGATATCGTAGAGAACATTCTGCCCCTGACGGTGGCAGCCCTTGCGGATTGGGACCCCCAATTGCGCGAGTTGCCCGATGAACCAGTCTTTGCGGCCCTTGCAGTGGATCTGCAAGCCGCCGTCAAAGCGAAAAATCACACAAAGCTTGGTACCCGCCTGAATTATGAGATGACGGGCATGTCATCAACGTTCCGCCAGATCGGCCGCAAGGTCACCAAATGGGACCTGACCGCAGATGCGCCGTTCAAGGAAAAATTCATTGACGCCGACAAGAGTTGGGGGGAATTCGCGGTTTGGCGGACGCTCAAGACCTATTCACCCAAATATACCAACGGCTACTTCCTGAATTCGATCGATCTGGAAAAAGGCCCGGATGGTATCCGCCAGCGGGACGATACCCAGAAAATCTACGTGACGCTGTTTATTCGCACCATGTGGATGGCGATGGTGATCATGGGGTCATGCCTGTTGCTCGGCTATCCGATTGCCTGGCTTTTGGCCAATCTGCCCAACAAACAGGCCAATATGCTAATGATCCTCGTGCTCTTGCCGTTCTGGACCTCACTTCTGGTGCGGACCTCGGCTTGGAAAGTGCTCTTGCAACAACAAGGCGTGATCAATGACGTATTGGTCTGGCTTGGGATGGTCAGCGATACCGACAGGCTGGTGCTGATCAACAATCAGTTCGGCACAATCACCGCTATGACGCACATCTTGCTGCCCTTCATGATCTTGCCCCTCTATTCCGTGATGAAGACGATCCCGCCCACCTATCTGCGCGCGGCAAAGTCGCTAGGGGCGACGAACTGGACCGCGTTTTGGCGCGTCTATTTCCCGCAATCGGTGCCCGGCATCGGCGCAGGTGCGATCCTTGTGTTCATCTTGTCCATCGGTTTCTACATCACGCCTGAACTGGTTGGCGGCACCCAAGGTGTCTTTATCTCCAATCGGATCGCCTATCACATCTCGTCATCGCTTAACTGGGGGCTGGGTGCAGCGCTGGGTACGATATTGCTGGCGGCGGTGATGATCCTCTACTGGGCTTACGACAAGGTCGTTGGCATTGATAACGTCAAGCTGGGATAAAAATATGTCCACAACAAAAATGCACGTGCCGACCCCCAG
>JBARVN010000041.1:0-45809 GCA_049646285.1 Albidovulum sp.
CTATGTGGGTATTTGGTTATGGTTCGCTGATGTGGGAGCCGGGCTTTGACCACAGCGAACGGGCATTGGCATCGCTTTCGGGCTGGCACCGGTCTTTTTGTATGCGCTCCATTCATCACCGCGGTACCGTCGATCAGCCGGGTCTGGTGCTGGCGCTCGACGCGGCCAGGGAGGCTGCGTGTCACGGCGTTGCGTATCGCGTGTCTGATGGCCACGAAGAAGAGACCCTTGCATATCTGCGCGAACGCGAACTGGTTTCAGCTGCATATCTGGAGACAGAACAATCACTTAGCCTTGCCGACGGGCGTGCGGTTACGGCCGTCACCTATGTAATTGATCCTGATCACGCGCAATATGGTGGGGGCCTGTGCCTTGAGGAACAGGCGCGCATAATTGCCAATGCGGTCGGCGGGCGCGGCCCGAACACTGAATACCTTTGGAACACGGCGAGCCACCTGCATGCATTGGGGTTGGCAGATGCCGATCTTGATTGGTTGGCGGATCGCGTCCGCGTGTTAAGCGAGAGCCGCTAAGCCGCCTTACGGCTTGTTCGCGGAACCAAGCCCGCCTATTGTTTCCGCAAAACTAAGGACAAGGGTACAGATCCCAATGGACAAACCCATGCGTGAGGCTGAGCTGTTCTTTTCCCAGCCGCTGCGTCAGGTCGCGATGATGCTTTTGGTTTCGGCCTTGGTTGGGGCCGGGGCCTATGTGGCCTACGGGCCAATCTTTTCGATCTTCATTGCCAACCCTTGGCTGAACGGACTGATCCTCGGCGTCTTCATTTTTGGCATCCTGACCTGTTTTTGGCAGGTTGTGCAGATGATGCGCTCGGTGATCTGGATCGAAGGCTTTGCCGCCAATAGACCGGGGCATGAGGTGACGGTTGCGCCGCGGCTTTTGGCACCACTAGCGGCACTGCTCAGATCACGCGGACCGCGTGCTGGGCAAATCTCGTCGTCTTCGGCGCGCTCGATCCTCGAATCCGTGGCAGCCCGAATTGACGAAGCACGTGACATTACCCGCTATCTGACCAGCTTGCTGATCTTTCTGGGACTGTTGGGCACCTTTTACGGCTTGGCGATCACAGTGCCTGCCGTGGTGGACACGATCCGGGCCCTGGCACCGCAAGAGGGCGAAAGCGGCATGCAGGTCTTCGCCAAACTGATGTCTGGCCTGGAAAAGCAGCTTGGCGGCATGGGCACGGCTTTTTCATCTTCGCTGCTGGGATTGGCCGGATCGCTTGTTGTCGGGTTATTGGAACTTTTTGCCGGGCATGGGCAAAACCGGTTCTATCAGGAACTTGAAGAATGGCTGACATCCTTCACCCGCCTGTCCTTCGCAGGCGGTGATGGTGAAGGCGGAGTGGATCAGGACTCGGTCGGACTGGTGCTGGACCGGATGTCGGAGCAGGTGGACACGCTGCAGGCCATTCTCAAGAAGACCGATGATGGGCGCGTGGCCGTGAATGAACGGCTTGAAGGGCTGGCGGTGGCTGTCGAAGGGTTGACCATCCAGCTTGAAAGCGACGCCGACGCGCGCAAAGTTCTTACGCGCATCGCCGATGGACAAGATCGACTGATCGGATTGATCAAGGAAAACCGCGGCGGGACCGAGCTGGACGGCAGTGATGCAGAAGGACGGATGCGGTTGCGGTCAATCGAGACGCAATTGCTGCGTCTTTTGGAAGAAGTCGCCGCGGGCCGTCAAGAAAGCATGGCCGATCTGCGCGGCGATCTTGGTGAGTTGACGCGGGCGGTTCGTGGATTGGCACGGCCCGATCCCGGGCGGCAGGGCTAGCCATGGCACTCCCGAGAGGCAGGGGCGGGGGAGGGCAGCGATTTTCGGCCACGATCTGGCCGGGCTTTGTCGATGCCATGACCGCCCTTTTGATGGTGCTGACCTTTGTTCTGACGATCTTTATGATTGTGCAGTTCACATTGCGCGAAACCATTAACACGCAAGATGATGAGCTGACGGCCCTTGCCGATCAGGTGGCGGGGCTTGCGGATGCGTTGGGGTTGGAACGCAATCGGACGGCCGAGTTGAACGCGCAAGTTTCGGGATTGGACGCCGAGATTGAGGCGGCGCGGGCGGCGGCTGATCGGCAGTCGGCCTTGATTACCACCTTGACCGGCCAGCTTGACAGTCAGACAGCACGTGCAAGTGCTGCGGAAGCGCAGATAACTGAGTTTGAAGCACAGGTGGCGTCGCTTCTGTCTGAACGAAACAGTGCGCGCGGGCAGGTGGCGACACTCAGTTCTGAGCGTGATGAGCTGCTGTCAGCGCAAGAGGCGCTGAATTTGGCCGTCGCAAAAGCGCGCGATCAGATTGATGCCCAGGCAGAAGTGGCCCGGCTGGCCGCAGCCCGGCGCGAAGCGCTTCAAGCGTTGGTGGCCGATCTGAAAGCCGAGGGTGAAAAAACGGCCGCCGCGTTGAGTGATGCGGAAGCAGCCCAGCTGACAGAAGCTGCAGCCGCGGCGGCTTTGCGCGACAGGCTGAAGGG
This sequence comes from Albidovulum sp., assembly GCA_049646285.1. GTDB lineage: Bacteria > Pseudomonadota > Alphaproteobacteria > Rhodobacterales > Rhodobacteraceae > Albidovulum. The sequence goes on from JBARVN010000041.1 coordinate 2,507, forward strand.
TGCGGAGGATGAGCTAAGCTCCATGACCCTTGCGCTTGAGGATCAGCGCCGAAAGGCTGAAGAAACGCTGACGCTGCTGGCGGCAGCAAATGCCGCGCGCAAGGATCTTGATACCCGTCTGGCTGCCGCACTTCTGGCGCAGTCTGCCAGCGAAGCCGAATTGGAAGCGGCACGCGCCGCCGCCGCCGGATTTGCCGACACCGCCGATGATCGCGACCGGATCGCGGCGGAATTGGCCGCGGCTCTTGCCGCAAAAATTGCAGCAGACACGGCCATGGCCGACCAATTGAGCGAGGCTGAGCGTCAAAGGGTGCTTTTGGCCAACGCCAATTCGGCATTGGCGGGCGAACAGGCGGTTTCGGCCGAAGCGGCGCGTAAAGTTGCACTCTTGAATGAGCAGGTCTTGGCCCTGCGCGGTCAGCTTGGTGCTTTGCAAGACCTGTTGGATGCATCAGCTGCAAAAGATGCCGAGGCCAAGGTGCAGGTGGAAGCTTTGGGCAGCCGATTGAATTCGGCTTTGGCGCAGGTGGCGTCAGAACAGCGCCTGCGCGCGGCCCTTGAGGAGACCGAGCGGCAGCGACTGGAGGCCGAAGCACAGGCGCTGAAAGCCGAAACCAAGGAATTGGCGCGCTACCGGTCGGAATTTTTCGGCAAACTCTCCGAAGTTCTTGCCGGGCGGGAAGGCGTGCGCGTGGTAGGGGATCGGTTTGTCTTTTCGTCCGAAGTGCTTTTTGAACCAGCCTCTGCCGATCTGGCGGCGGAAGGGAAAAGTCAGATTGCCGGGGTTGTGGCGATATTGGCTGAAGTCGCGGCGATCATTCCGCCCGAGATCGACTGGATCATCCGGGTTGACGGACATACGGATAACGTACCTTTGGTTGGCACCGGCAAATACCGTGACAACTGGGAATTGAGCCAGGGGCGAGCGCTTTCGGTAGTGCGGTTTATGCAAGACGGGCTTGGGTTTCCGGCAGACCGTTTGGCGGCGACAGGTTTCGGGGAATACCATCCGGTGGCAGAAGGCGAAACACCCGACGCATTGGCCCAAAATCGGCGCATCGAGTTGAAGCTTACAGAAAGATAGCCAGCCTCTCGTGTGGATGCACTTGCAGGATCATGAAAATGGGCTTCAGTTCTGCCGCGAGTCTTGCCGGCAGCCACGAGACTTTCGTGCGTTTGAGCAAAGAAAAGGCCGGTCCGCAGTGCGGGCCGGCCAATCATTGTTCGGTATTCTTCCCGTATCAGTCGGCCGTCAGAAGCGGTGGCTTTGACCCTGTGATGCGTGGCTTTTGTGGCGCTTCAACATCCAGCACAATGCCACCATCTCGGACTTTTACGTGCACCAAACCGCCCTTGGTTAGCTTGCCAAAAAGAAGCTCTTCGGCCAGCGGCTTTTTGATGTGCTCCTGGATCACGCGGCCCAGAGGCCGTGCGCCCATGCGATCATCATAGCCCTTTTCGGCCAACCAGGCCGCAGCTTCCGGCGTAAGTTCAATATGCACGTTCCTGTCAATCAACTGGGCTTCCAGCTGTAGCACGAACTTATCGACCACCTGCAAAATCACATCGCGCGACAATGGCGAGAATGAAATCACGGCATCTAGCCGGTTTCGAAACTCGGGGGTGAACGTACGCTCGATGGCCGCTGTATCCTCACCTTCACGCCGATCACGACCGAACCCGATGGCCGATTTAGCCTGTTCGGCGGCACCGGCATTTGAGGTCATGATCAAAATCACATTGCGAAAATCAATCTGCCGTCCGTTATGGTCGGTCAGCTTGCCGTGATCCATCACCTGCAAAAGGATGTTGTAAACGTCCGGATGGGCCTTTTCCATTTCGTCGAGCAAGAGCACACAATGCGGATGCTGATCGACACCGTCGGTCAACATGCCGCCCTGATCAAAGCCGACATAGCCCGGAGGCGCCCCGATCAGCCGGGATACCGCATGTTTCTCCATGTATTCTGACATGTCGAACCGCAGAAGCTCTACGCCAAGGCTGTCCGCCAGTTGCTTGGCGACCTCGGTTTTCCCGACGCCGGTTGGGCCCGCGAAAAGATAGTTGCCGATCGGTTTTTCAGGTTCGCGCAGCCCTGCACGTGCCAGTTTGATCGCCGATGACAGGGCTGTAATGGCCTTGTCTTGACCGAAGACAACCCGCTTTAGGGTTTTCTCCAGATCTTTGAGCACTTCGGCATCGTCCTTGGATACGTTTTTCGGCGGGATCCGCGCGATTTTTGCGACAACGGCTTCGATTTCCTTCGGGCCGATGGTTTTGCGGCGTTTGCTTTCTGCCACCAGATGCTGAGCCGCACCGGCCTCGTCGATCACATCGATCGCCTTATCGGGCAGTTTGCGGTCATGGATATAGCGAGAAGAAAGTTCTACCGCGGATTTGATTGCGTCATGTGTATAGCGCAGATCATGATGCTTTTCGAAATAGGGCTTCAACCCCATCAGGATTTTGATGCTGTCATCGACGTTTGGTTCATTCACGTCGATCTTCTGGAACCGGCGCGCCAACGCACGGTCCTTCTCAAAATGCTGACGAAACTCCTTATAGGTGGTCGAGCCCATGCACCGCAGTTTGCCGCCCTGCAGCGCAGGCTTCAAAAGGTTTGAGGCATCCATCGCGCCGCCAGACGTGGCGCCGGCCCCGATCACGGTGTGAATCTCATCAATGAACAAGATGGCGTCAGCGTGATCCTCAAGCTCTGTCACGACGGCTTTCAGTCGCTCTTCGAAATCGCCACGATAGCGGGTTCCCGCAAGCAAAGCGCCCATATCGAGCGAATAGATCGTCGAATTTGCCAGCACGTCGGGGGTTTCGCCACGCGTGATTTTCAAAGCCAGACCTTCGGCAATGGCGGTTTTGCCAACGCCTGGGTCGCCCACCAGCAGTGGGTTGTTCTTGCGCCGACGGCACAGAACCTGAATGCAGCGCTCAATCTCGGATTCGCGCCCGATCAGGGGGTCCACATCGCCCTTTTTTGATTTCACGTTCAGATCGACGCAATACTTCGCCAAAGCGGATTCTTTGCCGTCGCTCTCGCCGTTCGCTGCGCCGTGCTCTTCGCTTTCATGAGCGCCGGTAACCGGGCGGGTTTCACCGAATGACGGATCCTTGGCGACGCCATGCGCGATGAAATTCACCGCGTCATACCGGGTCATGTCCTGTTCTTGCAGGAAATAGGCTGCATTGCTTTCGCGTTCCGCAAAGATCGCAACAAGAACATTGGCGCCGGTCACCTCGGTGCGGCCTGATGATTGCACATGTATTGCGGCGCGTTGGATGACGCGCTGGAAGGCCGCTGTTGGCACAGCTTCTGAGCCGTCCACATCTGTAACCAGCGTAGACAGGTCGTCGTCAATGAATTCAACCAGCGTTGATTTCAGTTCTTCTATGTTGACGGAGCAGGCGCGCATGACCTTTACGGCCTCAGGCTCTTCTATCAGGGCCAGCAGCAAATGCTCCAGTGTTGCAAGTTCATGGCGGCGCGCATTGGCCAGTGCCAGCGCCGAATGGATTGCCTGTTCCAACGTGTTCGAAAATGACGGCACCTTCGTGCTCCTTTCCTACGGGCAGGTCGGGCCATTGCGCCCGTGTCCACCTTCGCCTCATAACCTTAAAGTTCGGTGGAAATCAGGCAGCTTCAAGTGTTTTCTCGCCTAATTTCACGAATTACTGCATGAACGCCTGAATTGTGATCGGAAAGCGCCCATTCGTGACCGAATTGTTAGAATTTCACCAGTTAGCGTGATCGATCAGAACCGGTCTTTGCGGGCCCGGATCTCAGCAAAGGTTTCCGCATCACTTGCACCCACCATACCAATCGCGGCCTTCACCTCGGGCAGCCGCGCCCGCAAAAACGGATTTGTCGCCAGTTCATCGGATAAAAGCGATGGAACCGTTGCCTGCCCATCGCGGCGCGCAGCGGTGATCGCTTCTGCCCTCGATATAAGGTCGGCGTTGTTCGGTTCAATAGTCAGGGCAAAGCGCGCATTGCTTTCGGTATATTCATGGCCAGAGCAGACAAGTGTGTCCCCCGGAAGGGCTGCGAGTTTTGAAAGGCTTTGCCACATGCGCTGGGGTGTGCCTTCAAAAAGCCTGCCGCAGCCAAGGGCCATCAGACTGTCAGCGGTAAAGACCACATTGGATTCGGGGAAATGAAATGCGATATGACCCATCGTGTGGCCAGAGACATCGATGACCTGGCCATGATCCATGCCAACGCGCACTTCATCGCCTTCTGACAACGCTTCATCAAGCCTTGGAAGGCGGTGAGAGTCGGCCGCAGCACCGATGACGCGGGCACCCGTCGCAGCCGCCAGCGCCTTAACGCCCGCAATATGATCGTCGTGGTGATGGGTGATCAGAATGTGACTGGCGCGCCAACTCCGGCGGCGCAGAGCGTTCAATATCGGGGCAGCCTCTGGCACGTCAATAACGGCCGTCGCGCCGGTCGCAGCGTCATGCGCCAAATAGGCGTAGTTGTCGGTCAGGCAAGGGACAGTGACTATTTCCAAAGGCATGGTGTTTTTTGCAGCTTTCCGTATTCTTCAACAATGAGTTTTGCTGATGGAAGCACTGAACGCAATGCATCTCGACGTCTTAGACCTGAGGAATTTTTATTATCGCACCCAATTGGGCCGCGTGGCCCAAAAGGCGATCCGGGATCAGGTCACCGCACTCTGGCCGCCGGCCAAGGGACAGACGGTGGCAGGTTACGGCTTTGCTGCCCCGCTCTTGCGGCCGTATCTTGAAGATGCACGGCGCGTCATCGGCTTGATGCCCGCGCCTCAAGGGGTCATGCCATGGCCTGCAGGTCTGTCCAACGTTTCTGTGCTGTGTGAGGAAATACAGTGGCCCGTCGACACCGGCATGGTTGACCGGCTCGTGCTTTTGCACGGGCTTGAAACCTCTGAACATCCAACAGCCTTGCTGGATGAATGCTGGCGGGTGCTTGGCCCCGGCGGCCGGGCACTATTTATTGTGCCCAACCGTTCGGGCCTATGGTCGCGCAGCGATGCCACGCCCTTTGGATACGGCCGGCCATATTCAATGCGTCAGCTCGACAGCCAGCTCAGGCGGCATTCCTTTGTGGCAGAGCGACAGCAATCCGCCCTTTTTACTCCGCCTTCCGAGAAACGATTCTGGTTGCGGACTGCGTCTATGTGGGAACGGTTCGGGCACCGAGTGTCCACAGTGCTGGCGGGCGGTGTCTTGATGCTCGAAGTGTCAAAACAAACACATGCGCCGCATCGACCGGGTCTGACGGCGGCGGTTAAAAGACCGCTTGGTGTGCTGGAAGGGTTGCCCAAACCCGTAGCCGAGCCTGCATGAAAGGCCACGGCGTGACTATCAGATGCAATCATGTGGTTCATGAACGGCTACAGCGCGCCGGGTGATCCCTGGCAGGCGGCTTTGATCGGGGGTTTTCGATAGATTCTGCATACTTTACACCGTCAAAATGGGTTCGCGATGCACCTGAAAACCGGTACAGATTGTCGCGCACCGCAAAAGCCTCTGAAAAATCAAGGATATTCAAGATTTAATAAGTTTGCCAAGGCGGTTGCGAGGCTGATCCGCCTCTGCTACACCCGCGCCGACTTCGGCAGTATGGTTCAACATACGCCATGGGTGGCCTCAACCCGACCGCGAAAGAGGCATAGGGGATTTTACAGTCGGAAGGGTGGACGTGTCCGAACCAGCTTCGATTTCAACAGGCATCGCCGGGCGCTATGCGACCGCCGTGTTTGAACTGGCGAAAGAGGCCAAAGGCTTGAAGGCCCTTGAGTCTGACATCGCGACATTGCACGCGGCACTGGATTGCAGTGCAGACCTGCGGGGGCTCATTGCCTCGCCGGTTGTGTCGCGCAAGGAACAGGCTGCCGCGATTGCGGCATTGGCCGCAAAGATGAAGCTGTCGGAAACGTTGCGCAATACGCTGGCGCTAATGGCGGCGAACCGCCGTCTTTTCGTTATGCCGCAGCTTCTGTCCGCACTGGCCGGAATGATCGCCGATGAAAAAGGCGAAGTGACTGCCGACGTAACGGCGGCCACGACGCTGACAAAGGCGCAGTCCGACAAGCTTGCGGCTTCGCTGCAAAAGGCAGTCGGCAAAACCGTTAAACTTAATACGACCGTTGATGAAACGCTCATCGGTGGTCTTATCGTAAAGGTTGGCTCGAAGATGATCGACAGTTCGATCCGCTCGAAGCTCGCCTCCCTCCAGAATGTTATGAAAGAGGTTGGATAATGGGAATCCAGGCAGCCGAAATCTCTGCGATCCTTAAGGACCAGATCAAGAGCTTTGGTCAGGACGCAGAAGTGGCCGAAGTTGGCCGCGTTCTATCCGTCGGTGACGGTATTGCGCGTGTGCACGGGCTCGACAACGTCCAAGCGGGCGAAATGGTCGAATTTCCTGGCGGCATCCGCGGGATGGCCTTGAACCTCGAAGTCGATAACGTCGGTATCGTTATCTTCGGCGATGACCGCGCCATCAAGGAAGGCGACACCGTCAAGCGCACCAAGTCCATCGTGGACGTGCCGGTCGGCGACGAACTTCTGGGCCGCGTTGTAGACGGTCTGGGCAACCCGATCGACGGCAAAGGCCCGCTGAAGAACAAAAAACGCTCGGTCGCTGACGTGAAAGCACCCGGCATCATCCCACGCAAAGGCGTACATGAGCCGATGGCCACCGGTTTGAAATCGGTTGACGCTATGATCCCGATTGGTCGCGGTCAGCGCGAATTGATCATCGGTGACCGTCAGACCGGCAAGACCGCGATTGCGCTTGATACGATCCTGAACCAGAAGTCCTATAATGAGGCCGCTGGCGACGACGAATCCAAAAAGCTTTACTGTATCTACGTTGCCATCGGTCAAAAGCGTTCGACCGTTGCGCAGTTGGTGAAAAAGCTCGAAGAAACCGGCGCGATCAACTATTCGATCGTTGTGGCCGCAACAGCGTCCGATCCGGCCCCGATGCAGTTTCTGGCACCTTACTCCGCCACTGCAATTGCCGAACATTTCCGCGACAACGGTCGCCACGCGCTGATCATCTATGATGATTTGTCTAAGCAGGCCGTCGCCTACCGCCAGATGTCGCTGCTGCTGCGTCGCCCGCCGGGACGCGAAGCCTATCCCGGTGACGTGTTCTACCTGCACTCCCGCTTGCTGGAACGTTCGGCAAAGCTGAACGAAGATTTCGGTTCCGGTTCGCTGACGGCTCTGCCGATCATCGAAACCCAGGGTGGCGACGTGTCGGCCTTTATTCCGACCAACGTGATTTCAATCACCGATGGCCAGATCTTCTTGGAAACCGAACTCTTCTATCAAGGCATCCGTCCTGCTGTGAACACCGGTCTGTCGGTGTCGCGCGTTGGGTCTTCGGCCCAGACGAACTCGATGAAGTCGGTTGCTGGTCCGGTGAAACTGGAACTGGCACAATACCGCGAAATGGCGGCATTTGCGCAGTTTGGTTCCGATCTTGATGCATCGACCCAAAAGCTTCTAAACCGTGGTGCACGCTTGACCGAATTGATGAAGCAGGCGCAATACTCGCCGCTGACCAACTCGGAAATCGTTTGTGTAATCTTCGCCGGCACCAAAGGCTATCTGGACAATATCGATGTGAAAGATGTGGGTCGCTACGAAACAGGGCTTTTGAAGTTCCTGCGCAATGAGCGTAAGGATCTGCTCGACTGGATCACCAAAGAAGATCCGAAAATCAAGGGTGAGGCCGAGGATAAAATCCGGGCCGCGCTGGACGACTTCGCCAAGACCTTCGCGTAAGGCGCGTCGGGAAAGGACAGGGATATGCCCAGCCTAAAGGACCTGAAAAATCGGATCGCCAGCGTCAAGTCGACGCGGAAGATCACGAAGGCCATGCAGATGGTCTCGGCGGCTAAACTCCGCCGGGCCCAGGATGCGGCCGAAGCTGCCCGGCCCTATGCCGGACGGATGAATGCAGTTATGTCCGGCCTTGCGTCCGGGATGGCTGGCTCTGCCTCTGCACCCCGGCTGATGGCCGGAACTGGGGCTGATCAAACCCATCTTCTGGTGGTAATGACGGCTGAGCGTGGACTATGTGGTGGCTTCAATTCTACCATTGTTCGCTTGGCAAGACTGACTGCCAACCAGCTGATTGCACAAGGAAAAACGGTTAAGATATTGACCGTTGGCAAGAAGGGTCGCGAACAGCTGAAGCGCGATCTGGCTAGCCATTTCGTGGGCCATGTTGACCTGTCTGAGGTCAAGCGCATGGGCTATGAGAACGCGCAATCGATCGCACGCGATGTCCTGAGCCGCTTTGATGCGGGCGAATTCGACGTGGCCACGCTCTTTTTCAACCGCTTCCAATCGGTGATCAGTCAGATCCCGACCGCGCAGCAGGTGATCCCGGCCAAGTTCGACGCCGACGCGGAAGGTGTCTCGACGCTCTATGACTATGAGCCGTCCGAGGAAGAGATTCTCGCCGATCTTTTGCCGCGTGGAGTGGCCACGCAGATCTTCACGGCTTTGTTGGAGAACGGCGCATCTGAACAAGGCGCGCGTATGTCCGCTATGGACAATGCAACGCGTAATGCGGGCGAAATGATCGACAAACTGACGATCCAATACAACCGCTCGCGGCAGGCCTCGATCACCAAAGAGCTTATCGAAATTATTTCGGGCGCTGAGGCGCTCTAAGGGAACCGGAGAAACCAAATGGCAAGAGCACCGAAAGCAGCTGCCGCGAAGGCGACGGGCCGGGTGACGCAGGTCATCGGCGCCGTTGTGGACGTGCAGTTCGACGATCAGCTTCCCGCGATTCTGAACGCGCTGGAAACGACAAATAATGGCAAGCGCCTTGTGCTTGAGGTTGCGCAGCACCTCGGCGAAAACACCGTGCGCACGGTTGCTATGGACGCGACCGAAGGTCTTGTTCGCGGCGCCCCTGTGGCCGATTTGGGTGAGCCGATTTCGGTTCCCGTCGGCAATGCGACGCTTGGCCGTATCCTCAACGTCATCGGTGAACCGGTGGACGAAAAGGGCCCGGTAAATGCCAAGGAACGCCGCGCAATCCACCAACCGGCACCGGCGTTTTCCGAACAGTCCACTGCGTCGGAAATTCTTGTCACCGGTATCAAGGTTATTGACCTTCTCGCGCCTTACACAAAAGGCGGCAAGATCGGCCTCTTTGGTGGTGCTGGTGTGGGCAAGACCGTTTTGATCATGGAATTGATCAACAACATCGCAAAAGTGCACTCCGGTGTGTCTGTGTTCGCCGGTGTGGGTGAACGGACCCGTGAAGGTAATGACCTTTATCACGAGATGATCGAAGGCGGCGTTATCGTTCCTGATGATCTTGAGAAATCCAAGATCGCATTGGTCTACGGTCAGATGAACGAGCCTCCGGGCGCGCGGATGCGTATCGCTCTCTCGGGCCTTACGTTGGCTGAGAAATTCCGCGATGATACCGGTTCGGACGTTTTGTTCTTTGTCGACAACATCTTCCGCTTCACGCAAGCAGGTTCGGAAGTGTCGGCCCTTCTTGGCCGGATCCCGTCCGCCGTTGGCTACCAGCCGACGCTTGCCACCGATATGGGCGCGATGCAGGAACGCATCACCTCGACCAAGGCCGGTTCGATCACATCCGTGCAGGCCGTGTATGTGCCTGCCGATGACCTTACCGACCCGGCCCCGGCCACGTCTTTTGCCCACCTGGATGCGACGACGGTTCTGTCGCGCGCCATCTCGGAACTTGGCATCTATCCGGCCGTGGATCCGCTGGATTCCACATCCCGCCTGATGGACCCGGCCGTTTTGGGCGAAGAGCACTATCAGGTTGCCCGTGACGTTCAGGGTATCTTGCAGCGCTATAAGTCGCTGCAGGACATCATCGCCATCCTTGGCATGGACGAACTAAGCGAAGACGACAAACTGGCAGTGTCGCGTGCCCGGAAGATCCAGCGCTTCTTGTCGCAGCCTTTCGACGTGGCGAAAGTATTCACCGGTTCGGACGGCGTTCAGGTGCCGCTTGAAAAAACCATCGCGTCCTTCAAGGCTGTGGTTGCTGGCGAATACGATCACTTGCCCGAAGGCGCCTTCTACATGGTCGGTGACATCGATGACGTGAAAGCCAAGGCACAGCGTCTGGCCGCAGACGCGGCATAAGGGGGCATTATGGCCGATACGATGCAGTTCGACCTCGTCAGCCCGGAACGGAAGCTTGCTTCTGTTGCCGCACTTGAGGTGCGTATCCCAGGTGCCGATGGCGACCTGACGGTAATGCCCGATCATGCGCCGCTGATCACCACGCTGCGTCCTGGTATTTTGACCGTCGTGTCAACTGAAGGTGCCACAGACTACGCGGTGACTGGTGGTTTTGCGGAAGTATCAGCAGCCGGAGCGTCAGTTCTGGCCGAGCGCGCGATGCCGAAGTCCGAAGTGACTTCGGCTGATATCGACGCACTGGTCGACGAGGCCACTTCAGCGGCAGACACTGTGTCCGCGGATGGCAAAGATGTCGCGATGAAGCTGGTCGCCGACATGACGGCTTTGAAAGCCGCGCTCGGCCTCTGAAAAGCGCCGCACAGGTTCAACTTCATAGCGGGGCGGTCCAATTGGGCCGCCCCGCTTTTTTCTAGGCGCAGGCTGCCTGACTTAGCCGCACGCTCAAACCCATGATTTTCCGCTTTTCCATTTGATCAGACCGCGTTTAGATACGTCCGGTAAGGAGAATTTTATGCAGCGATTGATCAGCCAATCCATGGCAGCAGAGCAAGGCTCGCTCATGCTCTTTTCCGACTATCAGGATGGGGGGGCGATGTGGACCGGCAGTGGGCCACGCGAGTTGCGGCGGGTTGTTGAGTTTTCGACCCCGTTTGACGCGCAACCCATAGTGCACGTCAACATATCCATGTGGGACATGGATCAGAAAACCAACCAACGTGCTGATATCTCGGCGGAAATGGTTAATCCAGAAGGCTTTATTATTGTTTTTCGAACCTGGGGCGATACCCGTGTTGCCCGCATCCGTGCGGATTGGTTGGCATTTGGAGCGGCCAGATCTGAAGGGGATTGGGTTATCGAATAATCTGGAGCTTTGGTGCAGATGATCGGCCTGCCGGCCGCTATCGGCGTCTAAGGTGCTGACAAGTGGCAGAATTCCCGGGTGATCGAGATCAGCCCGCAGGTTCACAAACACCGCCCTTGCGTCCGAACATGGCTCGGTCTTTGAACAGGGGCGGTGATTGACTACGGTTTAGGCCGCTTAGGTGGTGCCGTGCCTCCGCCTTTGCGATGAACGGATTTTCCGGGCTTGCCAGCGGGTGCCGCTTTTCCTGGCTTCTTTGCCGCCCAGCCCTTTTTGGGTGCGGCGCCGGGAACACTTCCGCCTTTTCTGTGTGGTTTTTTAACCTTTCCGGCGGGTGCAGGCGCAGGTTCGGGCATCAGCCCATGTTCAACAGGTACGGACGTGGCCGCAGGCCGTTCCTTGTGGCGCGGCTTCTTGGGCTTTTCCCACACAGGTTTTTCCGTGCGGTCCTGCGCTGGTGCATGCGTAGGTTCGGGCTTGTGGGCGCTGTCGGCCTTATATGGACGGCCGGGTTTATGCGGCCGGTCCGCTTTGTAGCTTCGCGCAGGTTTGGCCGGGGCAGCGGGCGCTGAGGCGTTTCCAAAAGGCGCTGCCTTCAAAGCGGTCAGAACCGCGTCGCCTTCAAGTTTGCCAGAAGGTCCGACCGCACTGAGCAAGGCTGAGGCTTTTGAGGCCAGAACCTCAACATATGTCTCTGTCTCTTGTACCCGGATTGCACCGATATCTTCGCGGCCAATTCCACCAGCACGACACAGCATTGGCAAGATCCACCGCGGTTCGGCCCGGTCATTGCGACCGACAGATACCGAGAACCAGGCGCTTGGCCCGAACGCAGAGGTATTGCGGGGACTGGTGTCAGAACCGGATGGCGCCAGTTCTTCGGGTGCCGAATTGCGGCTGTGCCAGGCGCGCACGAAGGCGGCGGCGATACGGTCGGGGCCGTGTTCAGCCAATAGACGGGTTGCAAATTCTGTTTCTGCATCGCTGATCGTTTCCGTCCAGACCGGATCCGCCAACAGCCGCTCTTCATCGCGTGCGCGCACCGCGTCAGCCGACGGGGCATCAACCCATTCTGCCGTCAACTTCGCAAAGCGCAGAATATTTTCAGCCTTACGGATGGCATTTTTCGGTACGATCAGGGCGCTGACGCCCTTGCGGCCCGCGCGGCCTGTGCGGCCGGAACGGTGAAGCAGAATTTCGCCATTGGTCGGCAGTTCAGCGTGGATCACCAACTCAAGGTTCGGCAGGTCAATGCCGCGCGCAGCCACGTCTGTTGCCACACAGACCCGCGCACGTCCATCGCGCATCGCTTGCAATGCGTGGGTGCGTTCCGCTTGGCTGAGTTCCCCCGACAGGGCCACAACCGAAAAGCTGCGGTTCGACAGCCGTGTCGTCAGGCGGTTCACGGTGGAGCGGGTGTTACAAAAGACGATCGCATTTGGCGCTTCGTAGTAGCGCAGCACATTGACGATCGCGTTTTCAGCGTCGCGGGTCGAAACCTGCATGGCGCGATATTCGATATCGGCATGTTGCGAGCGTTCGCCTGCGGTTGACACCCGCACAGCGTTTTTCTGGAATTTTTGTGCAAGTGTTGCGATAGCCTTCGGGACGGTGGCCGAAAACATCAATGTGCGGCGACTTTCCGGCGCGCCGCTGAGAATAAATTCCAGATCTTCCCGAAACCCGAGATCCAGCATCTCATCGGCCTCATCCAGCACCACCGCACGGATGCCTGTCATATCCAGCGATCCGCGTTGAATGTGGTCGCGCAGGCGACCCGGCGTGCCAACGACGATATGGGCGCCGCGGTCGAGCGTGCGGCGTTCATCGCGCATGTCCATGCCGCCCACACAAGATGCAACGCTGACCCCGGTTAATTCATAAAGCCACGCAAGCTCGCGCTTGACCTGCAGCGCAAGTTCCCGTGTCGGTGCGATAATCAGCGCCAATGGGCTGCCCGCCGGGCCAAACCGTGTTGCCCCGTCCAACAGCGTTGGCGCGATAGCCAAGCCAAATCCAACGGTCTTGCCCGATCCGGTTTGGGCGGAAACCAGCAAGTCTGCCCCATCAAGCTCGGGCTTGGTCACGGCCTCTTGAACCGGGGTCAAAGTATCATAGCCGCGCTTGGTCAGGGCTTCGGCAAGCGTTGCAATCATCTGCGAAGTCTCGGTCATCGGAACATCTTTCTGGATCGGCATGGCCGATGGACAGAGACGTCACAACAGCCCGGCAAGCACGCGAAGACAGCCCTCGGTGCAGCGAATGCCCGCACCTAAGGGGAAACACAGCAAATGTATAGGTGCGAATGCACATACTACACATTCAATCACGGCTCCGGGACATGGGCGGAAACAACTCGACCGACGAAGCCGCCTCGGATAAGTCAAATTAAGCCGGGCGCTCGATATGTCAGCCGCCACCGCGCCTGTGATGCCAGCCCATACAGCCGGGAGCTGCTAGAATGAACACCACAAGCAAATCCGATCGCACGGGGTTCGCGGCACTTTCCAAGCCTTTCCGCCGGATAGCAGAGGCCGCCATGGGCCGCAAACAGCCAAAAACTCTTCCCGAACGGGTTCGGGCGGCCATTCTTGCCGATCAGCGTTCAGGTGAAATTCTGGTGTGCGGCGCGCAGTTTGGCGCGATCCTGTTTTTCGGGGCATTCTACCTTTTGACGCCCAAGGCGTTCCCAACCGGGGTTGCGTTTCAACCCATTCCCTGGACGTTGGGTCTCTATGCCTTGTTCACTGCGTTCCGACTGTGGTTGGCGCTGAAGGATCGGTTGAACGCGGTTGTTCTCAGCCTGTCGGTGATCGTCGATATTGCGGTTCTCATGGTGACAATCTGGAGCTTTCACCTGCAATACCAGCAGCCTGCCACGATCTATCTGAAGTCTCCTACTTTGCTCTATGTGTTCATTTTGATCGCGTTGCGAACGATCCGTTTTGAAGCGGCCTACATCCTTCTGGCCGGGTTGTGTGCAATCATTGGGTGGGCAGTTCTGGTCGGTTATGCGGTGATGACGGCGAATGAGATGCCGCTGACCCATAATTTCGTAGAATACATGACAACGAATTCGATCCTGATCGGGGCCGAAGTTGACAAAATCCTGTCAATAGCCGCGGTGACAGCGATTCTGGCCGTCGCAGTCGTGCGTGCGCGGCGCCTTTTGATCGCGGGCATCACCGACGCCCATGCGGCCACCGAGCTTTCCCGGTTTTTCTCACCTGAAGTGGCTGGCGAAATCCGCAGCGCCGACATGAGTTTTGCGCCCGGTGATGCAGTGACACGTTCGGCCGCGGTCATGATGATCGACTTGCGTGGTTTTACCCGGTTGGCCGCGCAGCAAGAACCTGCACAGACTATGGCGCTTCTTAGTGAATATCAGCGCCGTATGGTTCCGGTCATTCAAAGGAATGGGGGATCCATCGACAAATACATGGGCGATGGCATCATGGTGACATTTGGTGCATCCAAGGCCAATGAGACGTTCGCGGCCGATGCGATGCGTGCCGTATGTGATGTGCTGGCGGCGTCGGACGAATGGAACGATGAACGCGCCGGTGATGGCAATGCGCCGCTGCAGATCGGCGTGGCCGTTGCTGTTGGTTCCGTACTTTTTGGCGTGACAGGTGATGCCAGCCGGCTGGAATTCACCGTCATCGGTGACGTCGTCAATCTGTCGGCGAAGCTTGAAAAACACTGCAAGACCGCAGCTCGGCGGGCATTGGTGACGGCCGCCGCGCTCGATCTGGCGCGGGCGCAGGGCTTTGATGACGAAGACAGCTTTGAGCCGTTACCGGCGCAGCATGTTGGGGGGGTGTCCGGATCGATTGATCTCTTCGCACCACGAAACCAGCCAGAAGCGCTGGCGTGAGCCCCACAGCGGCAACGGGCCATTTGAACCTGGCCCGCTAAACATCAGATTCGAGAATACATGCCTTCGTAAATCGGGCTGAGCGTGTCGGCATCGAACAGCGAAGACACTGACGTGCCAGACCAGATATTCATGATCGCCTGGGCGAACATCGGTGCGGTCGGAACGATGCGGATATTTTTGGCTTTTCGAACCGGCTCGGTCGGTTCGATGGAATCAGTGATCACAAGGCTTTTCATTACGGATTTGGTGATCCGCTCAACCGCAGGCCCAGACAAGACGCCATGGGTGATATAGGAGTGCACCTCGCTCGCACCGCCTTCGATCAGAACTTCGGCGGCCTTGCAAAGCGTGCCAGCCGTGTCGCAGATGTCGTCGACGATGATGCAAGTTTGCCCCGCCACGTCACCGATAACGGTCATCTCTGCAATTTCGCCCGCCTTTGCGCGCCTTTTGTCCACAATCGCCAGCCCGCAGCCAATGCGCTGCGCAAGCTCGCGCGCCCGCGCAACACCGCCGACGTCGGGCGATACCACCGTGACCTGATCCAGCTTGCCTTTGAAGTGATGTTCAATATCGAGGGCAAAGACGGGGGCGGCATAAAGGTTGTCCACCGGAATATCAAAGAACCCTTGGATCTGGGTTGCATGCAGGTCCATGGTCAACACCCGGTCCACGCCTGCCTCGGTCAGAAGGTTGGCCACCAATTTGGCCGAAATCGGTGTGCGTGCTTTGGCGCGGCGGTCCTGGCGCGCATAGCCGAAATAGGGGATGACGGCGGTGATCCGGCTTGCCGATGACCGGCGTAGCGCGTCGGTCATGATCAACAGTTCCATAAGGTTGTCGTTGGCGGGGTTTGACGTGGACTGCACAATATACATGTCCTCACCGCGTACATTCTCAAACACCTCGACGAATATCTCTTGATCGTTGAAGCGTTCGACGCGCGCATCGACCAGTCCAACGCTCATTCCCCGATGCATCGACATGCGCCGTGCGATGGCGTTGGAAAGTGGGCGATTGGAGTTTCCAGAGATCAGCTTCGGTTCAGTCATGGAAGGCATCTACGGGGTCCTTGTGGTGCGGGGCCCCGGGGGTTTGCCCGGGCCGGATGACGGATTCGTGACATTGCACACCGCTTATCACCCGGTTAGCGTGCCCGCAAACCCTCAAGGAGCATTCCCATGGCGCATATTGACTACTTCTTTACGACGCTGTCGCCGTTTACCTATCTGGCCGGTCACAGATTGGAGGAGATAGCTGCGAAACATGGCGCAACGATCACCTATAAACCCTTTGATATCGGCAGCCTTTTTGGCCGGACGGGGGGGACGGCGCCCAAAGACCGTCACGAAAGCCGCAAGGAATACCGCTTGCAAGATCTCAGGCGCAGTGCGGCAAAGGCGGGCATGAAGATCAATCTTCAACCGCAGTTCTGGCCCACCAACGCAGCTCCGTCATCCTATGCAATTATTGCCGCACAAGCGGCGAATGCAAATGGCGCGACGGGTGATCTTGGCGGGTTGGTGCATAGCTTTCTCTATAGCTGCTGGGTTAGCGAGATGAACATTGCCGAAGATGACGTTGTACGCGATCTGCTGTCGCGCCACGGGTTTGAGGCGGATCTGGCCGATAAGGGTATGCTGATGGGGGCCGAAACCTATGCCGCCAACCTTGAAGAGGCGGTCAGCCGAGGCGTTTTTGGGTCGCCTTTCTATATCACTGATACCGACCAACGGTTCTGGGGGCATGACCGGTTGGAAGATCTGGATATGCATCTGTCTGGCAAGCTCTGATGCCACTGGAAGACAGGGCCGGGCATTCCGTCTGGTCACAGATCTACGGCACAGGTCCGCGCCCGGCGCTGGCGATCCACTGCTCGCTGGCCCATTCAGGGGCGTGGGCCGGGGTGGCCTTGCGCCTGAAGGATGAGATCAGCCTGACAGCGTTCGATCTGCCCGGGCATGGGCGATCTGCCGATTGGTCCGGCACTGACTTTCTTACAGAGGCTGCGCGCATTGGTGCCAGTTTTGTTCAAGAACCCGTTGATCTGATCGGCCATTCATTTGGGGCCGTGGCCGCCTTGCGGCTGGCGATTGCAGCGCCTGATGCGATCCGGACGCTGACCTTGATTGAACCGGTGCTCTTCGCCGCTGCCAAGGGCCATCCTGAGTGGGATCAGTATCTTGATGCGTCAGCGCCCTTTGATCTGGCGATGGCTGAGGAGCGGGCCGAAGCCGCGGCGGCTGCTTTTACGCAGATGTGGGGCAGCGGCGTGGACTGGGATGAGTTGACGGCCGAAACGCGCACAGACCTTACCCAACGGATTCATCTGATTGGCGCCGGATATGCGGCATTGTTCGAAGACAGCGGTGGGATATTGGACCCTGACGCGCTCGAAAGCCTCGATATGCCGGTGCTTTTGATACGAGGGGATAAATCTCCACCCGTCATTGAACGCATCGCGGAAGAGATCGCAGCCCGAATGCCAGATGTGGGCCTGGCGACCGTGCCCCAGGCGGCGCACATGGTCCCGATCACACATCCGGATGAGGTGTCCGGCCTGATCCGTGTCAATCTTGAGCGCGCCGACTACTAGCTTCAGGCACGACGTGGATGCTTGTGGATTGGCCCCGGTCAGCATAGAGCCAAACTGACATCGTGAAGTTGCAGGAGAAGAAATGGAATACGTGGAACTGATTGCGCTGCTTGCCATGCTCCAGTTTGTCGCCTTCGGGGCGTTGACGGCTAAAGCCCGTGGCCAGTCCGGGCTGAAGGCCCCTGCTATGACCGGTCACGATGGGTTTGAACGCATGTACCGCGTTCAAATGAACACATTGGAGTTGTTGGTTGTTTTTCTTCCTGCCCTGTTTCTGGCGGCAAAGTATTGGCCCGCTGCATTGGTCAGCGGGTTGGGCATTGTCTATCTGATCGGCCGGCACCTCTACTGGCGCGCATATACGACAGCACCGTCCAAACGTGGGTTTGGGTTCATGCTGTCGTTGGTTCCCACGGTGCTACTGCTTTTGGCAGCATTTGCAGGCGTCGCTCTGGCTCTGCTTGGCCTCAAGCCCTGAGGACCCATTCATCACCGGCGCTCCCCGCCTGTGGGGCCCACTCAAGACCGTTTGATGGATCCTTGCAAATCGGATCGTTTACGTGTCGTCCCCTTGGACCGCCGCCGCGAAAGCGTCGATTTCGCCGTGGGTTGTGCACCATGATGCGACGAAGCGGGCGCTGACAGCTTCATCATCGGGCCCCTCCAAAGACTGATCAAATGGCCAGACGTAGTAATGCGCGCCTGCGGCCATTGCTTTGCGGTGCACGTTGCGTGGAAGGTAAGCAAAAACCATATTGGCCTCGCGCGGATGCATCAGTGAACTGCCAGCTACGCTCAGCAAAACGCTTTCCAGCCGGGTGGCTTGCATGTTGGCCGCTCGCGCAAGTCGTAGCCACAGATCATCCGTAAGGTAGGCCTCCATCTGAGCTGACAGATAACGGTGTTTGGAAAAAAGATGGCCACCACGTTTGCGCCTGAGCTCAAACTCCCATGCCTTGTCCGGGTCAAACAGCACCACCGCCTCAACCCCCATGCAGCCATTCTTGGTGCCACCGAATGACAGGATATCAACGCCGGCCTTCCAGCTCATCTCAGCAGGGGTGGCATTGGTGGTCACCAGCGCATTGGCAAAGCGTGCGCCGTCCAGATGCACCGGCAGGGCATAGGCCTTCGCCACATCGCACAGGGCCGTCAGTTCGGCCACAGAATAGACAGTGCCGGCCTCGGTCGTATTGGTTAGGGTGACGATGCCGCGCTGAACCGAATGGACGTCACCGTGTGGGGTGGCTTCCAGAGCCTGCCGCAGCGATTCTGGTGTCATCTTGCCATGTGACCCGGGCACTTTGACCATCTTGCCGCCGCCGATAAAAAATTCCGGCGCGCCGCATTCATCGACTTCGACATGGGCGGCCTGATGGCAATAGATTGCGCCCCATGGCGGGCAATAGGTGGCCAGAGACAGGGAATTAGCCGTCGTACCGTTGTTCACCAAAAAGACTTCGGCGTCAGGTGCCTCAAATATATTGCGGATCAGGTCGCGCACCCGATTCATCACCGGATCGGCGCCATAAGAGGGCGCATAGCCCGCATTCACAGCACTCAGCGCGGCCATTATTTCTGGCGCGGCGCCAGAAGAATTGTCAGATGCGAATTCCATCACAGGTCCTCGATAATATGATCTTCCCAGTCTTCTTCGGGCACCTCGAATTCCGGCAAGGTCCAGCCCCGAACAGATTCGCCCGCCGCATGGACGCTATCGGGATCGCCGGAAATCAAAGGGTGCCAGTCAAACAGCGGCTTGCCTTCATGCAGCAAGCGGTAGGCGCATGTGGACGGCATCCAATAGGCAACCTTTGACAAGGTCTTGGGCGTCAGCACCACGCATTCAGGCACAAATCGCTTGCGCTCTTCATACTGCCCGCAGCGGCATGTTTCATCATCCAGCAACCGACAGCCGATGCGCGTAAAGAATATCTCGCCCGTGTCTGCATCTTCCAGTTTGTTCAGACAGCATTTGCCACAGCCGTCACACAACGCCTCCCACTCTCTCGGGGTCATCGATGTCAGCGGGCGTTTCCAGAAATCGGGGCGAAGCCCGTCGCGGGGGATGTCATTGTTCATAGGGCGCGACATTGGCTGAGGGCATCGGTAAAGGGAAGGGGGCTAAAGGGCGGCAAGGACCGCGCGCGCCCTGTCGCAATCGGCGCTCATCTGGGCAATGAGGCCGGGTAACCCGTCAAATTTCATTTCTGGCCGAAGATAGTCGACCAAGGCCACCGACAGTTGTTGGCCGTACAAGTCACCAGAAAAGTCAAAGAGGAAGCTTTCAAGATTGGGTTGGTTTTCGCCAAACATCGGACGCACCCCAAGGTTGGCGGCACCATCATAGCTGCCCTGATGCGGGCCGGTCAGAACGTCTACCTTAACCGCATAGACGCCGAGTTTCGGAAGATGCAGCCCGTCCACGCCCATATTGGCGGTGGGGTAGCCCAGATCGCGGCCGCGCTTGTCGCCGTGCCGGACCTCACCCTCGATCCGGTGCCAGTGGCCAAGCATGTTTGCAGCGTCACGCGGGCGCCCCTCGGCCAGGGCGGTTCGGATCGCGGTTGAGGATATTTCGGTGCCTTCAAGGCCGACCAAATCGGCAATGGTCAGGCCGAACCCATGTTGTGCGGCCAATGACCGAAGCGTATCGGTACTGCCTTTGCGCCCTTTGCCAAAACAAAAATCCGCCCCGACAGTGACATACGAAATGCCAAGACCCGCAACCAGCACATCCGCCACAAACGCCTCGGCATCCATCCCTGACAAGGTGGCGTCAAAGGGTAGTTCATAAAGCTGCTCGACACCCAGTTTTTCCAGCCTGTGCATGCGGGCTTCGGCATTCATCAGGCGAAAGGCAGGGGCGTCGGGAGCAAAGAACTGCCGCGGATGGGGTTCAAACGTGATAATGCCCAATGGCGCATCGGGGCGGCGGGCCAGGTCGATCACCGCCTGATGACCCAGATGCACACCGTCGAAATTCCCCATCGCGACCGAAGCGCCCCGGTCGTTCGTGCCAATTTTGTTCCAGTGAATGTGCCTGCGCATCGGGCCCCAAACGGCGGGTGGCCCGCCTAAATCAGTCGAACTTGCGGCTGGGCGCCAATACCAGCGCCTCACCCTTCAGCACAACCGTATCGCCCACTGCGCAATGGGTTTCAAGTGTCACACGGCGCCTGGAATGATCAATGGCTGTGACCTTGACTTCGGCATAGACCACATCTCCGGGGCGTACGGGGGCCATGAACTTCAACGATTGTCCCAGATAGACCGTGCCGTGACCCGGCAATTGTTCACCAATCACAGCCGAAATAAGCCCGGCCGTCAGCATCCCGTGGGCAATGCGCCCCTGAAAAATCGTATCGCGGGCATAGTCGTCATCAAGATGCACAGGATTGTGGTCGGTCGAGATTTCGGCAAAAAGCTCAATATCGCGGTCCGTGATCTCTTTTTGAAGATAGCGGGTCATGCCGATCTCCATGTCTTCGATACAGATCGTTCCGCGTGGCAGATTGTCCAGCATCATCGCGAATCCCACAGGTTCATGTTGCAGCGCAGCATAGGCTTTGATGGGCGTTCGCGCAATGCGGCCGGGTAATTAATTTCCGAAACGGGCGCTATTGCCGCAACATTGTTGCTGAATGGTCATCAGCTATCGCAGGCGGCCGATACTGTAGGTGGGCGACAACTCAGTGCTGGCCAGCCATGTTTCAAGCAATGCGGCATCCGGAGCGTCGACATCCGTGCCAAAGCGGGCCGCTTCCAGCCCGCCGGTAATGAACAGCGTGTCGATGCTTTCGCCTATACCGCCCAGAATGTCGGTGCCGATCCCGTCGCCGATTGCCAGAATCCGGTTGTCATCCACGCTCTGCCCGTTCAATGCGGTCAGCCGGCGGCGGGCAAGATCGTAAATGGGGGGGTGAGGCTTGCCAAAATAAAGGCTTTCGCCGCCCATTTCGGTATAGAGCTGCGCCAAGGCGCCCGCACACCATTCGCGTGTTTCGCCCCGGTCAACGACGATATCGGGATTGGCGCATAAAAGCTTCAGCCCCTTTGTTTTGGCATAAAGGAAATCAGGGCGGTTCACCGCCGGATCAGCCATCGGATCGAAGGGGCCCGTGCAAACAATCCCTTCGGCCTGATCCAATGGGACCCGCTCGATAGTGATCGGATTGTCGAGGATCTTTAGGGGGGTAAA
The DNA here is from genome assembly GCA_049646285.1 of Albidovulum sp. Classification (GTDB taxonomy): domain Bacteria; phylum Pseudomonadota; class Alphaproteobacteria; order Rhodobacterales; family Rhodobacteraceae; genus Albidovulum. Next base: position 24,270 of record JBARVN010000041.1, read on the forward strand.
GAACCCGTTGTCGGTATCCGCATCGCCGATGAAATACACCTTTTCACCAACCGCACCCAAAAACATTGCCGAACGGGCGCTGTCGCCAGAGGTGGCGATTGTGTCCCAGCAATCGCGGGGCACGCCGATCTGACCCAGCTGCACCTCGACACTGGCGCGCGGGCGCGGCGAATTGGTGACAAGCACAACCTTGCCGCCGTTCGCCCGGTAGGCCTGCAGGGCTCCAACCGCCGCCGGAAAGGGGCGGAGACCGTCATGAACGCAGCCCCAGAGGTCGCAAAACACCGCATCATAGGTCGATGCAATTTCCGTCAGTGACTTGATCAACTGGGTCAAACGCGGTGTCCTTTTGATGGGGCTTTGCCGTGTAAGGTGGGTTTAACCCCACCTTACCGCGACGAAAGGTCAGATCTTCAGCGACGGGATGATCTGTTTTTTGCGGCTCATGATGCCGGGCAGCACAACCGCATCGCCCGACACAGTGGCCCCAAAGCTGGCTTCGGCAATGCGCTTGACCAGATCATTCGGGACCAAAAGCGTGGCCTCTTCGTTCAAGATGTCGATGACGAAAAGCAACACCTGCTCTGCGCCGTCTTCCTTGGCCACGCCGTCCATTGACGCCATCAGGCTGGCTTTGCGGTCCAGAACCATTTTCGGTGAGGTGGTTTCCAGCACCGATATGCGCAGCTCATGCCCGTCGATGTTGTATTCCTTGCTGTCCATGCGCAGCAATTCCGCGTCTGAAAAGGCCGATACATCGGATTTGGCGGCGAAAAGCTCGGCGGCATAGTCGGGGATCGAGAGGCCCAGCTCGCTTGCCAGTTTTTCAGCTACAGCGCGGTCATGCGCGGTGGTGGTCGGTGACCGGAATTCCAGCGTGTCCGACAAGATGCACGACAACATCGCACCCTTGATCGCCGTCGGCATCTTTGCCGCATCGGCCCCCATCAGATCGTGCATGATAGTGGCGGTGCAGGCCAGCGGGCGGACGGTGATGTCGATCGGGCCTTTGGTTTTCAGACCACCTGCCAGCATATGGTGATCAATGATCTGCATGACGTTGGCCTCGTTGATCGAAGGCGGCAATTCGGCAGGATTGTTGGTGTCAACAATGACGCAGTCCTGACCAGCGGCCACATCTGCGATGATCTCAGGCTTGGGCAGATCCCAGCGGGTCAGAACAAAACCTGCCTCGGTATTGGGTTCACCCAACAGCGCTGCTGTGGCTGGCGTGCCTTTGATTTCGGAAAGGTACCAAGCCCAGATAATGGGAGAGCCGGTAGAGTCAGTGTCGGGGGATTTGTGGCCAAAAACTTTGATCATGATTGCGTCCGTTCGAGGGGAGGAATTCGCGGGCCTTATAGGGAAGGGGTTTAGGATTGTCACGCCATACAACGCAGGCATTTTCCGATGGCTTGACCGCTTTAAGGCTGGGCTTTACAATTCCCGTATTCTTAGAGGAGTACCCGGACAATGGATCACAGGTTCTGATCGCCACTATCCGCCCAGTCTGCTGACGCAGCGGGACGTCTTTGATGCTTTCCTAAGGAGTGCCCTGAGAATGGACAAGAATGTCTGAATCCCCGTGAGGGAACTGGGTGGCCGTGCTTTTGCCGGCCAAAGACTGATTCCAAAATGAAAGGCACGATCATGCCTAAGAACAAATCAAATCCTCCTATTCGGGGAGGCCGGCCGTTGCTTGCGCATCCGTCCGGCAAGGGCCCCGAAAAAGCCAAAGCTCTGCGCGGGTTCGACCGCTCCTGCGACGTCGCGCGCCGCATGCCTTCCGACCGGCGGCCAAGTTTGCGCCCAATGCAGCGCCTCAATATTCCGGGAAAGGGGCGTGGTCGCTGATGCGTTTCGTAGTGTTGGTTGATCTTTTGATACGTCATCAACCTGACGCGCACTAAGTCCAAATCTTCTGGATGTCGATTGGGTCCGGGGACAAGGTGCCCCGGGCCTGTTTATTCGGTGAAAGCCAGGCGTTCGATGGTGAACCCTTCCTGTTCCAGAAGCGACAGAACGCCCTGTTCGCCGGACATATGCAACGCACCGAAGGCCACAAAGATCGGTCCGTTGGCCGCAGCTGTTTCAATCACGGATATCCACGCGCGGTTCCGGCGGTTCATCAGGGCTTCTTCCATCACAGCCAGTTCGGCATCCACCTCATCATGGGTTTTGCCGGGCAGTTCGTAGGAAACGTGGCGGCCCAATTCCCACGTAAGCCGGACATTCTCGGCAAAATAAGCGTCTGTAAGGGTTGCGCTGTAATCCTCGGCCTGATCGCCAACGGCGAGTGCTGATCGGATCATTTCAAGCTGAACATCTTCAGGCATCGCGTCAAACAGCGCAAAAACGGTGTCGTAAGGTTCTAACGCCACGATAGGGATCTGCTCCGCCTCGGCGCGCTCCATAATGCGGGCGTCCAGACCGCGGGTTCCGGCGCTCATGGCCTCCATTGCGCACGGTGGAATGCCTAGCATCATGGACACATACCAAGGCTGCATCTTGGCCGCCATAAAGCCCGGAATGCCGCGTGCGGTCATCGCTTTTAACAGCGCTTGCCAATCGGCTTCCTCCAGACGGTCAGGCAGGGTGGGGCCATCCGCGATGAATATCCTGTCAGGGCGGCTTACCATTTCGGCGTTTAGTTTTTCTTGTTCGTCCGGCCCTGCTTCGACAAGGACGGCCGTGGCATTGCCGATAACCGGAGCAAGCCGTGTGACAATCGCATCATGGCGCGGGTCGTCGAAATGGTAGGTGCCCACGAGATGAACAATGCTACCCCCACGCGACGCGCGCCAAAAGTTTCCTGCGGCGTAAGGTGTGGCATCGACGCGCGCTTCAAGCACCGCCCGTGTGTCCGCGTCCATTGCCGCGATCAGATTGGTACCCGAACACGGGGCCGCGATCGCGGTCGCAGGCAGCAACAGGCTTAGACAAAGAAGAGCAGTTTTGAACATTGGGTTTCCCGTAAATCTCAGTTGAGCTGCAGTCTGACATGCGGGAGTGGGCAGGGCCAAGCGCAGAGTGTGCAAATATAGGCTGTTGCAGGTGTTGACACGATTGATCTGGGTGCCTAACTACACTTCGTTATCACTCGCCTGTGGTGAGTGCTAATTCAATTCAACCTGGAACCTAGGGAGTGTTACCAGATGGCATTCAAACCGCTTCATGACCGTGTACTGGTCAAGCGTATTGAGGGTGAAGACAAGACCAAGGGTGGTCTTATCATCCCAGATAGCGCCAAGGAAAAGCCAGCCGAAGGCGAAATCGTCTCTGTTGGTGAGGGCGCACGCAAGGATTCGGGCGAGCTGATCGCACCGTCGGTAAAGGCCGGCGACCGCATCTTGTTTGGCAAATGGTCGGGCACGGAAGTGACGATCGACGGTGCCGAACTGCTGATCATGAAAGAAAGCGACATTCTCGGCATTATGGCCTGAGAACCGCTTTATTAACTGAAATCCAGACAACCAGGAGCAAGCAAAATGGCTGCTAAGGACGTCAAATTTAACACCGATGCCCGCGATCGTATGCTCAAAGGCGTCAACATCCTCGCTGACGCAGTGAAGGTGACCCTCGGCCCGAAAGGCCGCAATGTCGTGATTGACAAGAGCTTTGGCGCACCGCGCATCACCAAAGACGGTGTAACGGTTGCCAAGGAAATCGAACTTTCCGACAAGTTCGAGAACATGGGCGCGCAGATGGTCAAGGAAGTGGCGTCGCGCACCAATGATGAGGCTGGCGACGGCACCACCACCGCGACGGTTCTGGCCCAGGCCATCGTCAAGGAAGGCATGAAATCGGTTGCCGCCGGCATGAACCCGATGGATCTCAAGCGCGGTATCGATCTGGCCACTGCCAATGTTGTTGAAGCCATCAAGGCGGCTGCGCGTCCGGTCACGGATTCGGCAGAAGTTGCGCAGGTTGGTACCATCTCGGCCAACGGCGAAGCCGAAATCGGTCGTCAGATCGCTGACGCGATGCAGAAGGTCGGCAACGAAGGTGTTATCACCGTCGAAGAAAACAAGGGTCTGGAAACAGAAACCGAAGTCGTCGAAGGCATGCAGTTCGACCGCGGCTACCTGTCGCCATACTTCGTTACCAACCCTGATAAGATGATTGCAGATCTCGAAGACTGCATGATCTTGTTGCACGAGAAAAAGCTGTCTTCGCTGCAGGCGATGGTGCCTTTGCTGGAGCAGGTCATTCAGTCGCAAAAGCCGCTGTTGATCATCGCAGAAGATGTTGAAGGCGAAGCGCTTGCGACCCTCGTGGTTAACAAGCTGCGCGGCGGTCTGAAAATCGCTGCCGTCAAGGCTCCTGGTTTCGGCGATCGCCGCAAGGCCATGTTGCAAGACATCGCGATCCTGACCGGTGGTCAGGTCATCTCGGAAGATCTGGGCATGAAGCTTGAAAATGTCGGCATGGATATGCTCGGCACGGCCAAGAAAATCTCGATCACCAAAGACACCACCACGATCGTTGATGGCGCTGGCGAAAAGGCCGAGATCGAAGCACGTGTTGCCCAGATCCGCACCCAGATCGAAGAAACCACTTCGGACTACGACAAGGAAAAACTGCAAGAGCGTGTGGCCAAACTGGCCGGCGGTGTTGCGGTGATCCGCGTTGGCGGCATGACCGAGATCGAAGTGAAAGAGCGTAAAGACCGCGTTGACGATGCATTGAACGCGACCCGTGCGGCCGTTCAAGAAGGTGTCGTTGTTGGTGGTGGCGTGGCGCTGATGCAGGCTGCCAAGACACTGACCGGCCTGAAGGGTGCAAACTCTGACCAGGACGCTGGCATCGCCATCGTTCGCCGCTCGCTCGAAGCACCGCTGCGCCAGATCGCGCAGAACGCTGGTGTTGATGGCGCTGTGGTTGCGGGCAAAGTGCGCGAATCTGACGACAAGACCTTTGGCTTCAACGCGCAGACCGAAGAATATGGCGACATGTTCAAGTTCGGCGTCATTGACCCGGCCAAAGTTGTGCGGATCGCATTGGAAGATGCCGCCTCTATCGCGGGCCTCCTGATCACCACCGAAGCCATGGTTGCTGACAAGCCGGAGCCTAAGGGCGCTGGCGGTGGCGGCATGCCCGATATGGGCGGCATGGGCGGCATGGGCGGCATGATGTAATCACGCCGTTCCAGTTGGAACGACTCGAAAGGGGCCCCGCATGCGGGGCCCTTTTTTCGTGATGCTGACCTGACATAAGCCCGGTTCCCGGGTCAGGACATGCCCATGCGGCGTCACTGAACCCACGTGCCCATAAAGGCAGCGGCAGGGCGCGCGGGGTATCCAATTGACTATGGTGCTTTTTGCCGGGCCGGAGTAGCCAGACCCATGCGCCTTTTGATACTCACTGCCGTTACGATGACAGCCTTTGCCGCCAACTCGGTTCTGAACCGTTTGGCGCTCAAAGGAGGGATGATCGATGCGCTTGATTTCGCGGCGATCCGGTTGGCATCCGGGGCTTTCGCGCTGTGGGTTCTATTGCGCCTGACTGGACGGGTGCTGCCGCGTGGTGATGGGCTTCCGTGGCTGGGGGCCGGGGCGCTTTTGCTTTATGTCACGGGCTTTTCTTTGGCCTATCTGGCCCTAGATGCCGGGGCGGGCGCGCTCATCTTGTTCGGCGGTGTGCAAATCACGATGTTCGCAGGCGCGATTGCCGTTGGTGAGCATGTCCCGCCACGACGGTGGTTTGGCGCGGGTTTGGCCCTTTTGGGGCTAGCTTGGCTGCTGTGGCCGAGTGAGGTCGGATCACTTCCGTTTTGGCCAGCCCTTTCGATGGCCGCAGCGGCCCTTGGGTGGGGCGTCTATTCGCTGGCTGGACGCGGCGGTGCTGATCCGTTGGCGAAAACCACGGGCAACTTTCTGCTCGCAGCAGTCGCCGTGCCCGGTTTGGTATTGTTGGCCGATCGTGCTTTGCCGCCCAGCCCGGCGGGTATTGGGCTGGCGCTTGTTTCCGGCGTATTGACGTCGGGGCTGGGTTACGCGCTTTGGTACCGGATTCTTCCGGCCTTGGGCGCTGGTCGCGCCGGGGTGGCCCAACTCAGCGTGCCCGTGATTGCGGCACTTGGAGGGGCGGTGTTCTTGGCAGAAGTGCCCGATTTGCGCTTTTTGCTGGCGTCGGCGGTGGTGCTGGCTGGTGTTGGGCTTGCAGTTCTTCCTCAGAAATAACGGATGGCCATGATCTCTAATGTGCGAAGGCCGATTGGCCGGCGCCATTCCACGATATCGCCAATACGTGCCCCAAGCAACGCGCGTGCAAGCGGTGAGTGCGGTGCAATGCGGCCAAGGCTGGCATCCGCTTCATCCTCACCGGTGATTTCGTAGGTTTCGGTGTTCGCGTCATCATCCGCCACCTCGATGCGCGCGCCAAAGGCCACCTCATCGCGCGGCTGGTAAGCTGGGTCGACGACAATGGCACTGCGAAGACGTGCTTCAAGGTAGCGGATGTCACGCTCGGCCGCGCGTTCAGGCAGCGTATCAAGCCGGTCAGGCCGGGATTTCAGACGCGTCAGCTCAGCGTGGACGGCAGCAAGCCTTGCACGCAACGCATCAAACCCACGGGGTGTGACATAGTTCGGATGCGTCCCAAGGGGCAGATCGGGCAGGGGGGTATTGTCCGGGCCGTCTTCTTTGACGAAAGCGCGACTCATCGGGCAATCAACTCCAAAGGGTCGTAGAACACACCGGCACCGTCATCAAATGCCAGATCTGCGATGCTGTCGGGTTTGAAGCGGATTGTCCGAAGCTCATCTTGGCTGAAATAGCACCTGTCGGTCACGACGCGGGCCGGGTCCTTCCAATCAGCATGGATTTGACCGCCAATGATCGTGCACCGAAAGAAAAGTTCGATTTGATGAAAGCCGCTGGTGGGGTCATGAAACTCATTCACCAAAGCCAATGTCCCGACATTGACCGTCAAGCCGGTTTCTTCATGCACTTCGCGCACCAGGTTTTCGTGCAAGGACGTGCCGGCCTCGGCACCGCCCCCCGGCGCGCACCACAGATCCGATCGCTTGCCTGCAAACGCATTCACAAGCAACAATCGTCCCTCATCGATGATGAGGGCGCGAACGGCCAGTCGGGGTGGGCGTAACTTCATGGAGCAAGAGTGGCCGAGCAAACGTCGCAGGGCAAGAGGCGAGGGGTGGTATCTGTACTTCGCGTCACTTATCTAAAGCCGATGTTGCGTGCTTTTTTACTCTTTCTGCTGATGTTGGCGCCGGCCCCGGTTCGCGCTGATTGCGTTGTGCTCTTGCACGGGCTTGCACGGAGCGATGGATCACTGGTTTTGCTTGAGCGGACGCTTACGCGTGCGGGCTACCTGGTGATTAACCAGAACTATCCATCAACAAAGGCTACGATCGCCGAATTGGTGGACGAATATGTTGGCCCTGCTGTGGCGTCTTGCGGGGATGAACGTGTGCATTTTGTAACCCATTCAATGGGCGGTATCCTGACCCGGGCTTGGTTGGCTGGGGATCGGCCTGCTCGCATGGGGCGCGTCGTGATGCTTGCGCCCCCAAATCATGGATCGGAGCTAGTCGATACATTCGGTGATCTGGGGCCATTCCAGTGGTTGAATGGACCTGCTGGTCTGGAACTGGGAACGGAGGCCACCAGCGTGCCAAACGCGCTGCCAGATATTCAGTTTGAACTTGGGGTGATCGCAGGGACTGCCTCACTAAACCCATTCTATTCATCGCTGATTGAAGGAACGGATGACGGCAAAGTCAGTGTCGAAAGTACGAAACTAAGAGGAATGCGCGATCATATCGTGCTGCCGGTATCGCACACATTTATGATGAACAACCCATTGGTTATAGCCGAAGTGCTAGAGTTCCTAAGGAACGGGAAGTTTGATCATCAGCTTGGAATTGCGGATGCGGTCAAACGGATGCTTCCATAACCCTCGGACTGAGGCTCGTGGGCTATAATGCTGAGGTCGTAAGCCACGGGCGCTGATCCCGAGAGATGCACGGGTCTATTCTTGCCCCGGGCGGGTCATTTCAAACACTTCGGTCACCACCGAATAATCCCTGTATCCACCTCGGGCGAGGGGTTGGAAACGCGTGACGTCAAAGCGACCGTCCACCACACAGTCATCGCGCAAATGCACCCCTGTCAAAACGCCCAAGATAAGAAAATTGTCCTGCCCCATAAGCCACACGATCTGGCTGACGCGGCATTCCAGTACTGCCGGTGCATCGGCCACACACGGGCAGGGGATGGTTTCGCATTCAGCGCGTTCGAGCCCTGCCAAAGTAAATTCATCCGTACCCGGTGGGTAACTGCCGGATGTCAGGTTCATCGCGTCGCGCGCGGCGAAACCCACGATGTTAACGGCAAAGACGCCGGTTTCTTCAATGTTGGTCAGGCTGTCCTTGCGTCCCGTTGACGCGAACATCACTTGCGGCGGATCGTAAGCAACACCATTGAAGAACGAATAGGGCGCCAGATTGTCGCCAGATCCGCCGCGCGTGGAGATCCAGCCAATCGGGCGCGGGGTGATCAGCGCGTTGAACGGATTGTGGGGCAAGCCATGGCCATCGGCGGGGCGGTAAAACATCTAAGCTCCTCATTCAGTTTGAACCGATCTTGCGCGCATGTTAGGGGCGAATTCCAACGGATAAGGAAAGCGCGGGCGCGTGTATAGGCTTGACGAAGAAACAGAGGCCGATTGGTGGGAGGTTGAGGCGCTATACGACCTTTGCTTTGCACCCGGTCGTACGGCCCTGTCTTCATACCGGCTTCGCGACGGGGTGGCCAAGATTGACGCTCTGTGCCTGACGCTGCGCGATCCTGACGGGACACTCGCCGCGGTGATCCGGCATTGGCCTGTCGCGGTGGGCGGGCAAGATGCGCTGCTGCTGGGTCCGGTTGCCGTACACCCGACCCGGCAGGGCGAAGGTTTGGGCGGTATGCTCATCTTGGAAAGCCTAGCAAGGGCCGCCGGTTTGGGATGGTCGCGCGTGCTGCTGGTCGGTGACGCACCCTACTACCTCCGCTTTGGATTTTCGCGGCTTGAGGGCGTAGAGATGCCCCCGCCCACCAATCCTGACCGCGTGCTCGGCCACGCATTGCGCCCCGGTGCTTGGGACGGCGTTCAAGGCGCTGTAACTGCGTATCACGATTGAAGAGTTCGCCCATCATGCTTATCTGACGGGTATGAGTGAGCATCCCAACCTTCCCGCCTTGACACACGGGCATCTGCCCGCCACCGCGGATCTTTCGCCCGAAGCGCTTGTCGAGATCGCAGGTTTTGCCCTGCGCCTGCGCCGCGCCAACGGGCCGGTGATGCGGCTTATGAACGGCATGGGCACCAGGATTGAGGCGCGGCTGGAGGCGCTGCCTGTCAATTTGCGCAAGCTTCTGGCCAGCGGTACGGCTGAATTGCTTGAAACGTCCTATGTGGTTGCTGGCCGGTTCGGGGCCCATCCCGCCATGCCCGATACCGGTGATTGGGGCCATCAGGTCGCGGCGCTGACCGGCGGGGCGCTGGGTGGCGTCGGCGGGATAGGCACCGCCATGCTGGAGCTGCCCGCGACGGTGACGCTGTTTTTCAGCGCCATGCAAAAGGTGGCCGGGCAGTATGGTTTTGATCCCGCAGCCGAAGACACACGCAGGATGTGTCTGGAAATCTTTGGGTCAGGCGGGCCGTTAGACGGCGATGACGGTGTTGACACCAGCTTTATCGGGGCGCGGATGGCGATGAACGGTACTACCGTGCAAGCGCTGATCAGCCAGGTTGCCCCTGCCGTGGCCGCGGTCTTGGGACGTAAGCTGGCCACTCAGGCCGTGCCGGTTTTGGGGGCCGCTGCCGGTGCCGGAGTGAACCTTGCCTTCTTAAGCTATTACCGGGATATGGCGCATGTCCGTTTCGGCCTGACCCAGTTGGCCGAGACCTATGGGCTTGGCGTGGTTGAGGCGCAGTTTCGCGCCGATCTGCTGCGGCTTGGTGGCGAGGGGTCACCTGATCTACGGCGCTGATATCGGACGATAAGTGTTCTAATTTGCCATATGCGGCATTTATTGGTTTAGATTTGGGACTGTGTGCATATAGTTCCGGACGCTCAGGAATGGCCTGATCACCCGGACGGGCCTAGGTTTCTTTCAGTTCGGCGGCGCGTGGTGCTCCGCCCCCATCTGAAAAGGAGCCTCCGATGCCCATCGGTTTCGTTACCAAATACATTCATGCCTGGCTTGATTATCCGGTTGCCGCTGCGCTGATCATACTTCCCTTTGTACTTGGGCTGGGTGACAGTCTGCCCATGGCCCTTTGGCTGTCGGTCGCAACCGGCGTTGCCGCACTCATCCTGACGATCTTTACGGATCACCATTTGGGCTTGATCCGAGTGCTGCCTTACCGGTTCCACATGGCCGTGGACCTTGCCGTGGGGCTGAGCTTTCTGGCCGCCCCCTTCGCCTTTGGTTTTACTGGTTTGGATGCGCTATATTACTGGGCCAATGGCGTGGCTGTGGTCACGGTCATCAGTCTGCACCGTGGCGAGCCACAAGACCGGGTGGCGTGACCCGAGTGCAGACACACCGCTCAGCGCAAGATGGGTTCAAACCCGTCTTGCCTTTGGTGTTCAAAGGTCCTGACGCGAAAGCCAATCCATGACGGCTGTACGAACATTGGTGGCATCAGTGGCGCATTCCGCCTCGATCAGTTCTGCCAGCTCGTTCAGATTCACGCGCCGGATCACATGCTTGACGGGACCAATTGATGCGGGGCGCATCGAAAGACTGCGCAAGCCGAGCGCTGCGAGACACAGCGCCTCGACAGGTCTGCCAGCGTCTTCACCGCAAAAAGACAGATGTGTGTGCGTCTCGTCACAACGCGCCACGATGTGGCGGATGAATCGCAAAAAGCTGGTGTTGAGCATGTCATAGCGGCGGCGCACCTGTTCATTCTCGCGATCTGCGGCAAAGAAAAATTGCTTAAGGTCATTGCCGCCGATTGAGATGAAATCGGCCTTCTCAAAGAATTCGCGCGGGGCGTAGGCCAGAGATGGGGTTTCCAGCATCGCGCCAATTTCCAAAGCACCGGGCAAGATGTGGCCAAGTTTGCGTTCGCGCACGACCTCATCCAACAACATCTGCCGGGCGGCGTGGAATTCTTCATATTCCGCCACAAAGGGGAACATCACTGTCAGCGGTCGCCCCGCCGCACCGCGTAAAAGGGCCTGAAGCTGCATACGCATGACGCCAGGCTTATCAAGGCCGACCCGGATCGCGCGCCAGCCCATGGCGGGGTTCGGCTCTTCCAGCCGTTTCATATAGGGCAGCACTTTGTCCGAGCCGATGTCGAGCGTTCGGAACGCAACGCGCCGCCCCTTGGCTGCATCCAATACGCCAGAATAGATCGCGGCCAGTTCTGCCCGTTTGGGGACATGCGCGCGCACAAGAAACTGCAGCTCGGTCCGGAACAAACCCACACCGGCCGCGCCCGATCCTTCGAGGGATGGCAGATCTGCCATCAGCCCGGCGTTCATATGCAGCGCAATCGTGGTGCCGCATTTCGCTGTCGCAGGCTTGTCGCGCAATGAGATGTAGCGGCTTTGTGCAACCGCCTGCATCGCAATTTTATCGCGAAACGCTGAGGCGACCGTTTCTTCGGGGCGCAGATGCACCGTGCCTTGATCGCCGTCGACAAGGATATGGTTGCCATTCAACGCTTCGGTGGTGATATGGGCGGCATGGATCACCAATGGGATCGCCAGAGCCCGTGCCACGACCGCCGCGTGCGAACCGACCGAGCCCTCTTCAAGCACCACGCCCTTGAGCTTGCGACCGTAGTCCAAAAGTTCAGCCGGACCGATATTGCGTGCGACCAGAATGGGTTTTTCTGGCATCTCGGCACCAGTATCTGCGCCTTGGCCGGTCAAGATGCGCAAAAGCCGGTTTGAAAGATCGTCAAGATCGTGCAGCCGTTCGCGCAAGTAGGGGTCCGGCACGGTTTCCAGCCGGGCGCGCGCCGATGACTGCTCTTTTTCTACCGCCGCTTCGGCGGAAAGGCCGCGGGCGATATCCTCTTCCATGCGCCGCATCCAGCCACGGGAATTGGCAAACATCCGGTAGGTTTCCAGAACCTGGCTTTGTTCCTTGTCCTGCCCGTCTGTCATTGTCAGCATCTGGTCGACCGATAGTCGAAGCTCGCCCACTGCGGCTTTCAGCCGCTCAAGCTCAACCACCGGATCATCGGCCACCGGATTGGTGATCACAACGCGCGGCTCATGCAGCCAGACATGGCCCTCTGCGGCGCCTTCTTGCCCGATCCCACCTTGATAAAGCACCGGTTGCTGATGCAAGGCCGACAGCGCTTCTCCTTCGCCCACAAAGGCGCCAAGTTCGGTCATTTCCGCCAAAACCATGGCAACGACTTCCAGCGCATAGATCTCATCATCGGAAAACTGGCGTGCCTCTTTGGATTGCACCACCAAAACGCCCAGCTTTTCGCCCAAGCGTTGGATCGGCACACCAAGGAAGGAGGAATAAATCTCCTCTCCCGTCTCGGGCATGTAGCGAAAGCCCTTTTCTGCGGGAGCATTGGCAGTGTTGATGGGGGTTGAGCTTTTGGCAACCCGGCCCACAAGCCCTTCGCCCAGCCGCATCCGTGTCTGGTGCACCGATTCCGCCTTCAGCCCTTCGGTGGCGCACAGTTCCAGTGTTTCGTCATCGCGAAAAAGGTAGATGGAGCAGACTTCGGATTGCATCGAATCCGCAATCAGATGCGTGATCCGGTCAAGCCGTTCCTGACCAGCCCCGGCTTCGGCAAGGCTGTCACGCAAGCGTCTGAGAAGCTTGCGACTTTCGCTTTCCGTTCTTTCGGGCATAGGTGCTTCCGTTGTCCCCTCACCCCTATCTATAGGCGAGTTTCCGGCGAAAGGGGAGGGTGGATTGTTTGGCCCGGCCGAATTGCCCTAGCTGGCGTGATTGTCGCCTTCGTCTTCGAGGATGGCGCGCAATTCAGCCAGATGACGGTCTGCCTGACTGGGGTAGTTTTCCAGTTCAGCGGCCGTTTTCTCGGCGATTTCGTGGCTGAGCACCCGCAGCTTCTGGCCTGTTTGCAAAGCGCGGATATAGGTTTCTGCCGCGCGTTCAAAATAATACATCCGGTTGAACGCATCAGCGACGTCACTGCCCAGAACCAGCACGCCGTGATTGCCCATTATCATCACCTTTTTAGATGGGTCCGACAGGGATGCGGCGCAGCGTTCGCCTTCTTCTTCAAAAGCCAATCCGCCGAAGTGTTCGTCGATGACATAGCGGTCGTAGAATGTCGCGGTGTTCTGGTCGATTGGTGGCAGGTTGCTGTCGGCCAGACAGGCCAGAACCGTGGCATTGATCGAATGCACGTGCATCACACAGCGGGCATGCGGACAGCGGCGGTGGATGGAGCCGTGCAGCCCCCAAGCCGTCGGATCCGGCGCATCGGGGCGATCAAGTGCGTTGGGATCATTGGCGTCCAGCAGCAGGATGTCAGACGCCTTGATCCGCGAAAAATGCGCCTGATTGGGGTTCATCAGAAACTGCGTGCCTTCTGGGTTGACCGCCAGCGAGAAGTGATTGGCGACCGCCTCATGCATTCCCAGCCGCGCCGTCCAGCGGAAGGCCACGGCCAGATCGACCCGTTCTTGCCAGTGATCCATATTGGGACGAGCCTGTACGGTGGATAAGCTGGTCATTCGGACACTCCTGCCAGATGGGGTCGGTCTTGCTACTCGGCGGCCATGACCGGTCGGTCAAGACCCGTCGGGATTACTTCATAGCCGGGTTCTTCAGGCTCGTCATCCAGCATTTCGGACGGGAAACCGGGCGCTAGAATTGATACTCGGGTTGCGTCGTCTGGGCGCTTTATGACGTTTGGTGAATGTACCCGGCTATAATAGCGGGCTTCGGCATCCTTGAATATGCTGATCATCAGCGGGTTGATTTCCAAGGGTACATTGTGGCGATCTGCAATCGCCTGAAACAGGCCAATATCTTTCGACACAAGATACATCGTGAAGGAAATGTCGCGACTGCCGTTCAAGATGACCTGACTTTCGGTTTTGTGAACAAAGTAGGTGCCGGATGATATTTTCATCGCCTCATAAGTGGTGTTCAAATCCATACCCGCCGCCTTGGCGGTCACAAGCGCTTCACAGCACGTGATCAGATTGGCGGTGGCCAGATAGTTGGTGACACCTTTCAAAACTGACGCTGACGCCAGATCACCGTGTGCAAGATACGACGGCCCATCGTTTTTAAAAATGGCGCGATACGTTCAAAGATCGGGCGGTCGCACCCAGCAAAGATCGAGATGTTGCCGGTGGCCGCGCGGTGGCAGCCAAGCAGACCATCACAATGCGCGCGCCGATATCGACTGTGACGCTGTGGTTGGCGCCTAGGCTGGCAGAGTTCATGCGGTCCCACCCAGAGTTGAGAATTCGCCTTGTTTCGACCATTTGGGCCACTTCTGTTGCCGATACGGATGTGGACATTGATTTGCGGCTTGGGGACGGAACATGGCCCCGGCGTGCAGGCCGAGAAGCTGTCTTGCGAAACCATTGTCCCGATCGCATAGACGCGCAGGCAACCGGCCCTTCGCCAGCCAAAGGATCTTTTGAGCGGGCCGCTCATTCACATTCTTGGGTATGAGGATAACTGGCAAATCTACCTGTCCTCCCACGGTCTTGCGGCCAAAAGTGCCAGTATAAGATACGGTGTCGATACAACCGCCGCGGCAAGGCCGGAAGTCGACATCGTGAAGGCGTGGCTTCGGACCTGTTTTGGCGCGACAGGGACCTGAGGTCGAAGCCCTACCCGGCTTTGTCCAGGCTGAAAGCATCATGAAGCGTTTGCACTGCAAGCTCCATGTACTTGCGGTCGATCAACACCGAAATTTTGATCTCAGACGTGCCGATGACCTTGATGTTAATGTTTTCCGCCGCAAGCGCTTCGAACATTTTTGCAGCAACACCGGCGTGCGAGCGCATGCCGATTCCCACGACAGAAACCTTGGCCACATCGGTGTCCACGACCAGATCATCGTAATTGATCGAGCCTGCGGCACGTGCATCTTCCATGGCTTTTTTCGCCCGCACCACCTGATTGGTTGGGCACGAAAAGGTCATGTCGGTGACGGCGGTGGTGTGGCCTTCGAAATTCTTTTCCGAGATGTTCTGGACGATCATGTCCACGTTGACGCCAGCTTCGGACAAAGGGCCAAAAATGGCGGCGGCGATGCCGGGGCGATCCTCGACCGTGACCAGGGTCAGCTTGGCCTCGTCACGGGAATAGGCGACGCCAGAGACAACTTTAGATTCCATGATTTCCTCCTCACCGCAAACAAGGGTGCCGGAATTTTCATCCGTATCTTCAAAACTCGACAAGACCCGCAGGCGTACTTTGTAGCGCATGGCCAGTTCGACCGAGCGGGTTTGCAGGACTTTGGCCCCAAGGGACGCCAGTTCCAGCATTTCCTCATAGGCGATGCGGTCCAGCTTGCGGGCCTTCGGGCTGATGCGGGGGTCGGTGGTATAGACGCCGTCCACATCGGTATAGATATCGCAACGCTCGGCCCCGAAGGCGGCGGCGAAGGCCACCGCCGTGGTGTCAGAGCCGCCGCGCCCAAGCGTGGTGATGCGCCCCTCAGGGCTGACGCCTTGAAAGCCTGCCACAACCGCGACCTTGAAGCCTTCGGCGAATTTCGTGTCGATATTGTCGCGCGGGATCTCGACAAAACGGGCCGCCGAATGGGCGCTGGTGGTCTGGATCGGCACTTGCCACCCTTGCCAACTGCGCGCGGGCACATCCATTTCCTGCAAGGTCAGCGCCATGAGACCGGCAGTGACATTTTCGCCGCTCGACACCACCGCATCATATTCACGGGCATCAAAGAGCGGTGATGTTTCTTCAACCCATCCTACCAGCTGATTGGTCTGACCTGACATGGCCGAGACGATGACGATCACATCATAGCCACGCTCAACCTCACGCTGGACTTTGAGAGCCGCGTTTTGGATGCGCTCAAGGTCGGCCACCGACGTGCCGCCGAATTTCATCACGAGAAGCGGCATTCGGCCCCCCTTGCACGCGCCCAGGTTCAAGTCGCGCGCTTATTAGGCGGCAGGGGCGGGAAGGGCAAGGGGCGTTTGATTTCGCGGCTCACTCTACGACGAGTGGCGGCACATCGTTTGACAGGCTGCAACGACTGATCAGCCAGGTGCCGTCAGGCTGACGGGCCAGAATCGCCAGCGTCTTGCCATCGTCGCTGCCATCCCCTTCCGAATATGCAACCAGGCACCAGCCGAGGTCGCCAGATGCCTCTGCCTCAAGAACTGTCATGGTCTTGTCGCTGCCACCTTCTGCAAGCCAGTGCCGGTGCAGTGCCTCGATCGCGGCACGGCTGCGGGTCAGGGGCGCATAGGGGGACATGAGGACGGCGTCATGGGTGAAGACGGCGGCACATCCGGCCGCGTCACCCGCCCGGTATGCCGTTGCCATCTGGTCCAACAACCTTTGCGCCGCGACTTGGAAGTGCATACCGCATCCTTTCACTTAGTGAGATGATTGGAACCAGAACACTCATCTGCAAACCGACAGTTGCGGGTCAGAACGGGATTGGGACGCCTGCATAATCTTCATAAATGCCGGTGGTGGCGACCGAGAGCGCGTCAAAACGCGCGACAAGGCCTGCAACTGACGTTGCGGTATCGATTGCCGCCCCGGCCCCGCCCATATCCGTCTGCACCCAGCCCGGGTGATAGAGGCCAACCGCGATGCCCTCTGGCGCGAGATCAGCGGCAAGGTTGCGCCCCAGATTGATCGCGGCTGCCTTTGAGGCGCGGTAGATATATTCGCCGCCCGGCGCGCGGCTCTGCGAGCCCATGACCGACGCCAGAATGGCGATTTTGCCTTTCGCTGCCCTAAGATTTGGCAAAAGGCTTTGGATCGTCAAATAGACACCGGTGACATTCACTGCAAATGCATGGGCCCAGTCTTCAGATGCGTAGCCATCCGCCAGATCTGCGCCCTTGGCGGGGTAGACACCGGCATTACAGATCAAAAGGTCAAGCGGCTGGTCGCCATATCGTTCGGCCATCGCGCGGATTGAGGCGGGATCAGCGACATCGGCTGAAAGCATTCCGAGGCCTGTCGCGGCCCCGCGCGTGGTGCCTGTTGCCCGGTCACCACGATGCGAATAGGCCTGATAAAGCCCCCGGCCAATGCCCCGGTTCGCGCCAGTGATCAGAACGTGCATGAGGGACCTTCCATGAGTAGCCCTCCCGGCGGGCAGGGTGAGGTTAGTGGGTCTTGCGGGCCGGCAAAAACGGCAGCGGTGCCACCGCGATACCATCCTCAAGCAGTTTCTTGGCGTCATCGATCCGCGCTTCGCCATAGATCGACCGTTCCGGCGCGTCGCCGTCATGAATGGCGCGGGCTTCGGAGGCAAAGTTCATGCCCACATAGTCCGAGTTCTCTTCGATCTTGCGGCGCAAAGTGGCCATCGCCGCTTCGGCGGGGTTGGTGGGTTTACTCAAGCTTGGCGCAGGCACGGCGCTTCGGCCCGGGCGCACGGCTGGCGCCATCAAGGTTTTTACCACATCTTCTGAACCGCAAACGGTGCACGCAATCATCCGCGCCGTGAGAAGCCGGTCAAAGGCATCCCCGGACTGGAACCAGCTTTCAAAGCTGTGGTCATTGGTACAGTTCAACGTATAGCGGATCATCGTTACACCTGTTCAGGCCTACACCTTGTATGTGATCAGTGTGGCGTGAAAATCAAGCGTTTATGGCGCCTGCCTTGGGCAGTTGTGCCGGATCAAAGGCTGCGAGAATTGCCTGCAATTCCGGTTCCGCCACTCTGCGGGCGGCCTTTGCAGGACTAAACCACCGCCGCTTACGCTGGCCACGTTCAGGAAAATTCCGGCGCAAGCGCGCCACTTCCACAGGATAGACCGAGACGACGCAAGGTTGCAGCCGTTGATCATCCAGCACCTTGTTATAACTGAACAATCCAAGCGGATTGGCGATCAGCCGACCTTCAACGCCCGCCTCTTCAAAGGCCTCTTGCTGGGCGGCTTCGGGATCGGTCCGTTTTTTCATCTGCCAGCCCTTGGGAATCACCCAGCGCCCGGTGTCGCGGCTGGTGACCAACAGCACCTGACAGCCATGCCGTTTGGTCACGCGAAAGCACAAGGCCGCGATCTGTGTCATCACCTGCTGTGAGGTGGGGGGAGGCGCGTCGATTTCTTTCATGAACTTTGTCTGGCCGAAACGGCCACTGCCCTCAATTGTCTGTTTCCCCGTTCTAAAGCGGGTATGCTTAATATTTAGCATGCATTTGTGGCATTTTCCAGCCTCAGGCCCAACTGACGCCCGCAGCATCGTCGATGCACGCGGCCCGCGCCCTTTCAGTCTTGGTCTGTCTGGCAGGCAATCACCCCGTCGAGACTGACGAGAAAGTCGGCAAGATCCGCGGTGCCGAGCGCGGTCAGTGCGGTCCGGGCGGCGTCAGCCAGCGCCTCGGCCCGACCCTTCACGACAAGATCGCAGATCGCATCCGTCAGGCCGGCGGTATCTTTCACCATGACCGCTGCTTTCGCGGCGGCCAGCGCGGCATAGGCGGGTGCGGAATTGCCGATGTGCGGCCCATGTAAAATGGCTGTGCCGTAGGTTGCGGGTTCGAACGGGGTATGCCCCCCCTTGTCCACCAATGAACCTCCCACAAAGCACATCGCGGCACCGGCATACCAGTGTGCCATCTCGCCCAAAGTGTCGGCAAGATAGACGGGCGTGCCTGATTTTGGCTCTGCCCCGCGCGACCGGGTGGCAAAGGCAAGGCCACGTGCCCGAATTGCCGCCTCAACCGCGTTACGCCTGCGCGGATGGCGCGGGGCGAGGATCAGGTGCAGGTCAGGGTGCCGGGCGCGGGCGCGCAAGAAGGCATCCAGCACAATCTCGTCTTCACCCTCATGTGTTGAGGCGGCCAGCAGGGTGCTGGCGTGGGGCAGGGGGAATGCAGAGGTGGCAACCGGCGCTGCCAGCGACTTAAGGATCATCTGCGGTCCGGTCCGCGCGGGCGACAGGCCGAGGGCTTGAAAGCGTGCGGCGCTGCCTGCGTCTTGCGGCCCAAGCCAGTGAATGCAGCCCATCAACCGCCGCGAAAGCCCCGGAACAAGTGCCCAGCGTTTGGCGCTACGCGCCGAAAGACGGGCCGACAGCATGAAAATCGGCACGCCGCGTGCGGCCGCAATGGTGAAGCGGTTTGGCCAGATCTCATTTTCAATCACAATCAGGGCGGCGGGGCGGGTCCGGTCCAGAAACCGCCGGACCACAGGGGCAAGATCGTAAGGCGCAAGGTGCGCTGTGACGGCGGGCAGGGCCCAGGCCGCCACCAGATCCCGCCCAGTGGCGGTATTGGCGGTGACGATCAGGCGGATGCCGGGCATATGCGACATGAGCGCCGTGATCACGCTGCGGGCCGCTGTCAGCTCTCCGTTTGAGGCACCGTGGAGCCATATCACCGGGCCGGTACCGTCGACTGGTGTAGGCGCGCAAAATCGGTCCTTGACCCCAAAGCGGGGCTGAACCAATCGCCACGCGATCAGGGGTGCAGCGGCGATGCATATCAGCCAGGTAAGGAGCCGGTAAATGATCATGCCTTCCCTTGCCACGACCGCGCCCGGCGGGCAATGGTCCGGTGACGTCAGGTTCTCATCTCTCAGGGCTTGTGTCTGCGGGCATTGCTGGCATCTTGCGTAAAAGTCAGATCGTTCAGGAGATCCCATGCACAACGCATTTACCGCCCCGGGCCAGTTCTTTCGGGGCAATCTGCATACCCATTCCAACCGGTCAGACGGGGCGTTAGAGCCCGAGGAAGTCTGCCGCCGCTACCGTGATGAGGGGTATGATTTCATTGCTCTGACCGATCATTTCATCGGCTTTTACAAATACCCGATTGTTGACACGCGCCCGTTTCGCACGCCGGGATTCTCGACGCTTCTGGGGGCCGAGCTGCATGGTGGCGTGCAAGAAAACGGCAGTTTGTGGCATATACTTGCAGTGGGCTTGCCCGAAGATTTCGCGCCCCCCGATGCGCCGCATTTCTGGCCGGTCAAAGATGCGGAATCTGCGGCTTTAATTGCCAAGCGCGCCCGCGATGCCGGTGCGTTTGTTGCAATAGCCCACCCGCAATGGTCAGGCCTGACCCTGTCGGATGCCCGGTCTTTGACCGCAGCCCATGCGGTTGAAGTTTATAATCACAGCTGTGGGGTCAACGCCGATCGTTCAGACGGGTCTGCCATCGCGGATCTGCTTTTGAGTGAGGGCCGCCGTCTGCATCTGATTGCCACGGATGATGCCCATTTCAGCGAACCCGATCACTTCGGTGGCTGGGTGATGGTCAAGGCCGAGGAGAATGACCCCGACGCCCTGCTGGCGGCGTTGAAAGCCGGGCACCACTATGCGACCCAAGGCCCCGAGATCCGCCGGGTTGAAGTGACGGGCAACGTGGTCGAGGTCGAATGTTCACCCGCCGCCTCAGTAATTGTGCAAGGGCACGGGCAATCGGCAAAAGCCGTGCACGGCCTCTCAATGACACGCGTCCGGGTGCAGCTTGACCAGTTCTTCAAGTCACCGTGGTTGCGTGTGACGGTCGTGGATCGGGCAGGCAAAAAGGCTTGGTCGAACCCCTATTGGTTCTGATCCGAACGTCGCGTGTCAAAGCCGATGGTAAGCCGTCACTCTGGGGTGCCAACCATTGGCGTGTTTCTCAGAAGCTTGCCACCTGTAATCTCCCGTACGGCGGCGGTGATGCAGCAGGGATGGTCCCAGCCTAAGGTCGCGCTGGTCTTATTCCCTTTCGCTGCGGGGGCGATGGCGGTGAATGTCTTTTTCGCCTCGCTGATCGGATCCTGAGCGGGGTTCCCGGTCATCACTCCGGCTGCCTCAATCGTCATCGGCTGCACCATTGGTGTGCCCGCGGCTTGGTACTTTGCGCGCCAT
The DNA here is from genome assembly GCA_049646285.1 of Albidovulum sp. Lineage (GTDB taxonomy): Bacteria > Pseudomonadota > Alphaproteobacteria > Rhodobacterales > Rhodobacteraceae > Albidovulum. The sequence goes on from JBARVN010000041.1 coordinate 45,278, forward strand.
CACGAACACCTATGCCCGTGGCTCTGCGCCCCGGCGAGCGTTGGTCGTTGGATTTTGTGTCCGACACCTTTGGCGCGTCCCGCAAATTCCGCATGCTGGCCGTGACCGACGATTGTTGCCGTGAGACCCGATGCTTGATGGCCGACACCAGTATTTCGGGCGCTCGGGTTGCGTCAGACAAAGGCTTTCAACGCACCCGCACGACTATTCAGGTTATCGTGGCAGATGCGCTTAGCCAGGCGATCAGCGCCTCTAACGCCGGGCTCTTTTCTTGGGCGAGGGGCCAGACAAGGTAGTAGGCCCCATCGATCGGAATGCTTTCACCGCTTGCACCAACAAGCCGCCCGGCTGCGATCTCACTTTTGCATATGAATTCGGGCAGCAAGGCGACACCAACGCCTGCGGCGGCGGCATCGGCCATACTGGCGAATTGGTCGAAAAGCAGGCCGCGCAATTGCTCGACGTGATAGCCGTGGTGCAAGAACCACTGTTCCCACGCGCCCGGTCGACTGTCGAGATGTAGCAGCGGCCT
>JBARVN010000042.1:0-11496 GCA_049646285.1 Albidovulum sp.
CCCAATATGACCCGCGCACCCAAAGGCTGCCCCTTCGCTCCGCGCTGCGATTTCGTGGGCGAGGATTGCCACGACCATCTTGATCCGCTGACCGAATTCACCCCCGGCCGCAAACGTGCGTGCAACCGCAAGCTGGAGGAACTGGCATGACCGACCCGCTTCTAAGTGCCCAGGATCTGCGCGTCACTTTCACGCTGCGCCGCGCGGGCGATATGCCCTGGACCAAACCGCGCTTGCTTCATGCCGTCTCGGGGGTGAATTTCGACCTCTATCCCGGCGAAACCCTTGGTGTGGTGGGCGAAAGCGGTTGCGGCAAATCCACCCTCGCCCGCGCGCTGATCCAGATGGTGCCCGCAACCGGGAAAGCGATCTGGCAGGGCAAGACCGACCTTTTGTCCCTGACAAGCCGCGAGATGCTGAAATACCGCGCCGATATCCAGATGGTGTTTCAAGACCCGCTGGCCAGCCTCAACCCCCGCATGACCGTCGGCCAGATCATCGCGGAACCTTTGCGCACCCACAAACCCGATCTTGGCGACGGCGAGGTCAAGATGAAGATCAAGGCGATGATGGACCGGGTGGGGTTATTGCCCAATCAGATCAACCGCTATCCGCACGAATTTTCCGGTGGCCAGTGCCAACGCATCGGCATCGCCCGCGCCCTGATCGTGGAACCGAAACTGCTGATCTGCGATGAACCGGTTTCGGCGCTTGACGTCTCCATTCAGGCGCAGGTGATCAACCTGCTGGTCGAACTGCAACGAGATCTTGGCCTTGCGATGATCTTCATCGCCCATGATCTTTCGGTGGTGAAACATATCTCGGACCGGGTCATGGTGCTTTACCTTGGGCGGGAAATGGAGATGGCGGCCAGCCACGACCTTTATGCAGACCCCCAGCACCCCTATACGCAAGCACTTTTGTCGGCGGTGCCGATCCCCGATCCGGTGGCCGAACGCGCCAAGGTGATGATTCCGTTGGACGGCGATCTGCCTTCGCCCCTCAGCCCGCCGTCGGGTTGCGTCTTTCGCACCCGCTGCCCCCGGGCCGAGGCACGTTGTGCCGAGGTTGTGCCCGAACTCAGCGCCGGTGCCCACGGCGTATCATGCCACTTTCCCGGCCCGCTCTTAAACCCGCGCAAGGTTATAGAACGCGCCTGAGCAAAGCGGCGTCAATCGTCAATCCAGTGGCAGCACCCATCATGGGCTTGCAGTCAATCGACGGGTGCGCGAGGCTTGGTCAGCGCACCGCGCCACAACGAACGATATTGACCAACAGCCCTTGACGCTCCGGGGGCATCAGCACATCCGAGGCACCATGATCCCTGTTTTCGACGGCCATAACGACTTTCTTCTGCGCCTGTTGCGCGATCCCGAAAACCGGGAAACGATCTGGCTGAAAGGCGAGCGCAAAGGCCATCTGGACCTGCCCCGGATGAAGGCGGGCGGTTTTGCCGGTGGCTTCTTTGCCGTCTATATTCCGTCGCCCACCCCCCATGACGCGCCCGATTATGAAGCGATCATGGATGCCCCCCCCTATGATCTGCCACTGCCCGAGCTGATCGGGCATCAGGCCGCGCAGCCGGTCGCTGTTGCGATGATCGGCCATCTGATGTGGATGGAGCGCACCGGCACATTGCGCATCTGCCGCACGGTTGCGGATATTCGCGCCGCAATGGCCGCCGGTCAGATTGCTGCGATCTTGCATATGGAAGGGGCTGAGCCTATCGGCGCGGATCTGGATGCGCTCTATCTATGGCACGCGGCAGGTCTGCGCTCGCTCGGGCCGGTCTGGTCGCGCCCGACGGTGTTTGGCCATGGTGTGCCCTTCCGCTATCCCGGTGACCCCGACACCGGGCCGGGCCTGACAGATGCGGGCAAGCGGCTGGTGCGGACATGCAATGAATTGAAGATCATGCTGGACCTGAGCCATCTGAACGAAGCGGGTTTCAACGATATTGCAGCCCTGTCAGACGCGCCCTTGATTGCGACCCATTCGAATGCACATGCTGTCAATCCGTCCACCCGCAACCTGACCGACCGGCAGCTTGGCGTCATTCGTGCCTCAGACGGAATGGTCGGCCTGAATTTCGGCACGGTGTTTCTTAGCGATGACGGGCGCAAATCGGCCTTCAAAGGCTGGGACCCGGTGCTGCGCCATCTGGATCATCTGATAGATAAGCTGGGCGAAGACCGGGTCGGCTTCGGTTCGGACTTTGACGGAACGACCATGCCTGCCGATCTTGGCGACGCGGCAGGCCTGCCCCGGTTGATCGACGCCCTTCGCGCGCATGGCTACGATGAGGCCTTGCTGCGAAAGCTGGCCCATGAAAACTGGCTGGCGGTGTTGGAGCGGACCTGGGGCGCATGACGCTGCCGGTTTTGCACAACAAAGCGGCGCGGCGGTTGTTTCTGGATCGCCATGCGTTGATTGAACCGCCTCAAGGCCCGGCGAAGGGTGCGAGTCTGCTGGCGCTGATCGCACGGCTTGGTTTTGTGCAAGTGGACAGTATCAACACGGTCGAGCGCGCGCATCACATGATCCTGTGGTCCCGCCGCCAAAGCTACCGCCCCGGCAATCTTGCGCGTCTGATCGAACGCGACCGCCAGGCCTTTGAGCACTGGACTCATGATGCCGCTGTCATCCCCATGGAGTTCTTCGGCTTTTGGAAGCTGCGCTTTGCCCGCGATGCCAAGCGCATCCATGCCCGTTGGGCCGATTGGCACGGGGCAGAGTTTCACGACAAGGTCGAAGCGGTGCGCGCCCATGTCAGCGCCCATGGCCCGGTGGGCTCCGGCGATGTGGGTACCGAAGAGGTGCGCAGCAAGGGCGGCTGGTGGGAATGGCATCCGTCAAAAACCGCGCTGGAATATCTGTGGCGTGCGGGCGAGCTGACCGTGTGCCACCGCAAGAATTTCGCGAAATTCTATAATCTGACGGCGCGGATTCACCCTGATGCCCATGCCACCCCGCCGCCGCCCGAAGCCGCCACTATTGGCTGGGCCTGTGCGGGCGCGCTTGACAGGCTTGGGTTTGCGACCTCGGGCGAGCTGGCCGCATTTTGGGCTCTGATCACTCCGGCCGAGGCCAAGGCTTGGTGCGCCCAAGCGCTGGCGGATGGCACGATCATCGAGGTGAACGCAGAAGGCATCGACGGCACTTTACGCCGCAGTTATGCCCGCCCGGATGTTTTGGATCAGGCCAAGGCGGTGCCAGATCCGTCCAACCGCATTCGCATCCTGTCACCCTTTGACCCGGCTCTGCGCGACCGCAAGCGGGCCGAGCGTCTGTTTGGCTTTCACTACCGGATCGAAGTGTTCGTACCCGAAGCGAAACGCCAATATGGCTACTATGTTTTTCCGGTCATGGAGGGTGACCGCCTGATCGGCCGTATCGACATGAAATCTCTGCGCACCGATGGGGTTTTGGGCGTAACCGCCTTCTGGCCCGAACCCGGGATTTCCATGGGGGCGGGCCGCATCACGCGACTTGAGGCCGAGCTGGCCCGGCTGGCCCGTTTCACCAATTGCTCAGACCTTGATATGCGGCCGGGCTGGTTGCGCGCACCCAAGCCGGGATAAAACCCACACACCCCTAAAAACGACCCTGCATTGCGTCGGCTTTCGGACAGACGGACCGCATTCCGCCTCTCATTCTTAGCAGGGTGTGGGGAGATGGCACTTGGGTGACGACATAAGTTATGGCCGCGGTGTAGCGCTGGTGGTATCGGCGGCTGTAATGTGGTCCCTCATGGCGCTGATCATCCGCTATCTGGACGGGTTTACCACATGGCAGGTGCTGTTTTACCGCTCGCTTGGCATGGTGCCCGCTTTGTTGTTTGTGATCTGGCGGCGTGCAGACGGACAAACGCTGGCGCAGATCCGCGCCGTTGGCTGGCCCGGTGTGATTGGCGGCACGGGGCTAGTCATGGCTTTTGCGGGCGCAATTTATGCGATCCAATCCACCACCGTGGCCAATGCCGTCTTCCTGTTCGCCGCCTCGCCGCTTTTGACGGCGGTGCTGGCGTGGCTTTTGTTGGGTGAGCGGGTGCGGCGCGCGACCTGGGGCGCCATTGCTTTGGCTGGGATAGGCGTTTTCGTCATGGTCCGAGAGGGGCTGTCAATCGGTGCCGGGTGGGGCAACGTTGCAGCGCTCATATCGGCCTCGGGCTTTGCGGCCTTTACCATCGCCCTCAGGTGGGGGCGGCTTTCGCGGATGATGCCCGCCGTAATGATTGGGGGCATCTTGTCGGTTCTGACCGCCGCCGCAGTGATCACCGTTCGCGGCGAAGGCTTTGGCGTGCCTGCCAGCTCAGCGGCGCTTGCGATCTTTATGGGGGCCGGCGTGCTGGGGCTGGGGCTGGCAATTTATACAACCGGCAGCCGCGTTGTTCCGGCGGCAGAGCTTGGGATACTCAGTATGGCCGAGTTTATCTTGGCCCCGCTTTGGGTCTGGTTGCTTTTGGGGGAAGGTGCCAGCAACGGTACACTCATTGGCGGGGCGATTTTGCTTGCCTCCATATGTCTCAACGCGCTGACAGGCATGCGTCACCGGCCCCCCGTCCTTAAGCTTTGATCACTTCGACCGGCGAAAGAACCGCGCCCTTGAATACAGCTCTTCAAGCCGCTTCATCCGTGCCTGCGTTTCATCCCAAGTCAGGCTTTGCACCGCGGCCATCAGCGTTTCGATCAACACCTGAATGGCAACCGTCGAATCCCAGGCCGATGGCACCTCGATATGGGCAGATAGCCGGTAGCGCGCGCGTTCGGCTGCGGGTGAAACCCACTGATCCGTGATCAACACCACTTCGGCCCCTTGATCCGCGGCCATCTCGACAAGCGCGAGCACATTGTTTTCATAGCGCCGGATGTCAAAGGCCAGCAAGATATCCCCCGGCCCCATGTCAATCAGCGCGGGCGGCCAGGCGTTGGACATATCCGAAATCAACGTCACATCACGGCGGATCACCTTCATATGGGTAACAAAATAGTCCGCCATTGAATGAGTGATTCGCCCGCCCATCGCAAAGATCTTGCGGTTTTTGTCGGCCAGCAGCCCCGCGATGATATCAAACTCGGCGTGGTCAATCTGGCCCAGCGTGGCTTGCAGATTTCCCACCACCGCATCCGCAAACCGGTTGAGTATGTGGGTATCAGGAACGCCCCCCGCCCAACGGTCGTGCTTGGCGATGGGCGAAATCAGACGCTCTTCAACTTCGGCACGCACCACCCTTTGAAAATCCGGATAGCCTTTGTATCCCAGCTTTTGAACCAGCCGGACCACAGTCGGTGTGGACACCTCAGCCCCTTTGGCCAGTGCGGTGATAGACCCCAGTACAGCCACGGGATAGTGCCGGGTGACATGCTGCGCCAACTGCCGCTCGGCCCGTGTGAGCCCGTCAAAACCGGCTTTGATTTTTTGCTCAACCGTGAGCACAGCTGTGGGCATCAAAGAGTACCTTCCTCTGGTTCATTCAACCCGACTGAAACGATTGTAACAGAAATATCCATATAGAAAGTATCTTGACAGAAAGGCGATTCACGGTGAAGTCTTAAGCTGCGATTCACGGAGTCCCAGGCGACAATGACGACAACCAGACCTGACAGGCATCCAATCGTCACGATCGAAAACCCACAGGCTGCGGGACCGTTCGTTATTGTGTGTGAACATGCATCAAACCACTTTCCTGCTGCCTATGGGAGTTTGGGGTTAAATGCCCAAGCGCGCAAGGCGCATATCGCATGGGATCCGGGCGCGCTTGGGGTTGCGCGGCATCTGGCACGGCTGCTTGATGCGCCATTGGTGACCGCTGGCGTGTCGCGGCTGATCTATGACCTGAACCGCCCGCCCGACAGACCCGGCGCAATGGCCCCCAAAAGCGAGGTCTTCGACATTCCCGGCAACGCCCATTTGACAGCAGCCGAGCGCAAACGCCGCGTGGCCGAAATTTATGTGCCCTTTCACACCGCCCTTCACGGCGAAATCGCCCGGTTGCTTGCGGGTGGCACCCAGCCTGTCATCGTCACTGTGCACAGTTTCACACCGGTGTGGCATGGCCAGCCCCGCGCCGTCGAATTCGGTGTGATCCATGATGCGGATCCGGCATTCGCCGAAGCGGTACTAAGCCAAGCCCAGGCCCGTACTGGCCTGACCTGCCGCCTCAATGAACCCTATTCCGCTGCCGATGGCGTGACCCACACGCTGCGCCTGCAAGCCACGCCTTACGGCTTGCACAATGTGATGCTTGAGATCCGCAATGATCTGATTGCCGATGATGAGGCGGAAGGTGCTATGGCCGAAGGGCTGGCCCCGGTGCTGGCCACAGCCCTTGCCCGGATCACCGCCACCGAGATTCAGGGGGCAACGGCCTGACATGCCGAATTGGACCAAAACCTATGTGCGATATGTCGAGGGGATGAATTTCCGCGTCGGCCGTTTCGCGATGTATCTGCTCTTCGTCATGATGGCTATTTTGCTGTGGTCTTCGGTCACCAAGGTGATCCGCGTGCCCGCGATCTGGACGCTGGAAATGGCGCAGTTCACGCTGGTGGCCTACTACCTTCTGGGGGCACCTTATACGTTCCAACTGGGCACCAATGTGCGGATGGATCTGCTTTACGCCCGCCTTGCACCCCGCAAGCAAGCGTTGTGGGATGCGTTCACCGTGTTCGCGCTGCTCTTTTATCTGGGCGTCATGCTTTACGGTGCCTTCAGCAGCACCGCCTATTCTTTTGAGACGGGTGAGCGCGCGCCTTCGGGCTGGCGCCCCTATCTTTGGCCGATCAAGACCATCATCTGCTTCAGTTTTATCCTGATGATCTTGCAAGCTACCGTACATTTGATCCGCGACATCGCGATCTTGCGGGGCGAGGAGCTCTGATGTCGTATGAGATGATTGCGGTTCTCATGTTCTCGACCATGCTCTTGATGATGATCACGGGCCAGCGGGTCTTTGGGGCCATCGGCTTTGTCGCCGTGGTGGCGGCCATGGCACTTTGGGGGCCGGGCGGCACCGATATGGGCTTTTCATCCGTCATGAAGCTGATGAAATGGAACGCGCTGCTGACGCTGCCGATGTTCGTCTTCATGGGCTATGTCATGAGCGAAAGCCGACTGGCGGAAGACCTCTACAAGATGTTCCATGTCTGGTTCGGCCCCCTGCCCGGCGGGCTGGCCATCGGGACAATCATGCTAATGGTGATGATTTCGGCGATGAACGGCTTGTCGGTGGCCGGGATGGCCATCGGGGCCACGATTGCGCTGCCGGAACTGGTCAAACGCAACTATGACAAGCTGATGATTTCAGGAGTTATTCAGGGCGGATCGAGCCTTGGCATCCTGATCCCGCCTTCGGTGGTGTTGGTCCTGTTCGCGCAAATCGCCCGCCAGCCTGTCAGCCAACTGTGGCTTGCGGGATTGCTGCCGGGCCTACTGATGGCGTCGCTTTTCGTGGTCTACATCATGACCCGGTGCTGGCTGAACCCGTCCCTTGCCCCGGCGCTTAGTGCCGAAGAGCGGGCCGAGATCACCTGGGGCGAACGGTTCCGCCTGCTGCGCGCAGGGCTTTTGCCGCTCGTCATTTTCGGGTCGATGATGATTCCCTTTGTCAAAGGCTGGACCAGTCTGACCGAAGCGTCGGTGATCGGCGCGCTGACGGCCGTTGGGGCTGCAGTCATCAAAGGGCGCTTTACCCGCGAAGTCTTTGAAATCGCCACGCGCAGTACGTTGGCCATCACCACGATGTTCATGCTGATCATCATGGCGGCCTTGTCCTTCGGGGCAGTTTTTGACGGCTTGGGCGCGGGCCGCGCCATTGAAAACTTCTTCATCCGGGATCTGGGGCTGAACTCATGGGAAGTGCTGATCCTGATGCAGTTAAGCTTTTTGATCATGGGAATGTTTCTGGACGACACCGCCATGCTGGTGATCGTGGCCCCGATCTATGTGGGCCTTGCCAAAGCCTTGGGCTTCGATCTGATCTGGTACGGAATTTTGTACACGATCACTTGCCAGATCGCCTATCTGACGCCACCCTTCGGATATAACCTGTTCTTGATGCGCGCGATGGCACCCGACGATTTCACGTTGCCCATGATCTACCGATCGGTCTTTCCCTTCGTGCTGGTCATGCTGCTGACATTGGTGCTGGTGATGATCTTTCCGCAAATCGCCCTTTGGCTGCCTGAAAAACTGCTTTGAACCACCTGCAACAGACCCCGGCAACGGGGCATTCATCAACAAGGAGAACGACGATGACCACAAGACGTAAGTTTCTGACCACCGGTGCGTTGGCCGCAGGCGCGGCATCCCTTGCGGCACCCGCCGCAGTCGCCCAAACCCCGATCAAGTGGCGGCTTCAGACCTATGCCGGTGCCGCCCTTGGTGCCGAGGTTATCAAGCCAGCCGTTGATGCGTTCAACACCATCGCCCAAGGGCAGATGGAGATTGAGCTTTTCTATGCCGATCAGCTGGTGCCCACGGGTGAGCTGTTCCGCGCCATGCAAAACGGCACAATCGATGCGGTGCAATCAGATGATGACAGTATGGCTTCGCCCACCGAAGTCACGGTCTTTGGCGGCTACTTCCCGCTTGCCCTGCGCTATTCCTTGGATGTGCCTGCGCTCTTCCATCATCATGGGCTTGATGAGATCTGGAAGGAAGAATACGCCAAGGTCGGCGTCAAACACATCTCGGCCGGCAGCTGGGACCCGTGCCACTTCTCAATGAAGGATCCGGTCACATCTCTGGCCGATCTGCAAGGCAAGCGGGTCTTTACCTTCCCGACCGCCGGCCGCTTCTTGGCGCAGTTCGGCGTGGTGCCCGTTACCCTGCCTTGGGAAGATATCGAAATCGCCCTGCAAACCGGCGAGTTGGACGGCGTTGCATGGTCGGGCATCACCGAGGTTTACACCGCCTCTTGGGCCAAGCTTGCCCCGCACTTCCTGACCAACAATATCTCGGGCGCATGGATCGGGCATTTCTTCGCCAATATGGAGCGTTGGGACGCGGTGCCGCCACATCTGCAGGAACTGATGCGGGTGTGCTTTGAGCAATCCCATTACTACCGCCAGCACTGGTACTGGGCCGGCGAGGCCAAGCTTCGGGTTGAGGGTGCGGATACCAAGCTTACCTCAATCCCGGATGCCGAATGGGCCCAGGTCGAAGAGGCCGCCGCCAAGTTCTGGGAAGAGATTGCGGCCGAGTCGGAAACCAAGGCCAAGATTGTCGGCATCTTCAAGAACTATAACGAGCTGATGCACAAAGCCGGACGGCCCTATCGCAACGTTTGATCAAATGTTATGAAATGGCGGGGCGGGCAGATTCGCCCGCCCCGCAACAGTCCCGAACCAACCTTGCAAGCAGGAGTGGCTGAATGCCCGGAAATCTGACATTCGACGCATTGAAAAAAGCCGTGGCATCCGGCGAGATTGACACGGTTCTGGTCGCGGCCATCGACATGCAGGGCCGCCTGATGGGCAAGCGTTTTCATGCCGCTTTCTTCGTTGATGGCGGCTGGGAAGAGACGCATTGCTGCAACTATCTTCTGGCCGTCGATATGGAGATGACCACGGTTCCGGGCTACAAATCCTCGAACTGGGCCTCGGGTTACGGCGATTACGTCATGAAGCCCGATCTTGCGACCCTGCGCCATGTGCCCTGGCTGCCTGCCACCGCATTGGTGTTTTGCGATTTGCTTGATCACCATACCCATAAGGACATCCCGCAATCGCCGCGCGGTATTCTCAAACGTCAGGTCGCGCGCGCCCGTGCGATGGGGCTTGAACCGATCATGGCGACCGAGCTTGAATTCTATCTGTTTGAAAACAGCTACGAATCCTTGCGTGACAGCAATTTTGCCGGGCTAAAGCCGGTCAGCGGCTATAATGAGGATTACCATATCTTCCAGACCACCAAGGAAGAAGATGTGATGCGCGCCGTCCGCAACGGGCTTTATGGCGCGGGCATCCCGATTGAAGGGTCCAAGGGCGAGGCCGACGCGGGCCAGGAAGAAATAAACTACCGCTATTCCGACGCACTGGATACGGCCGACAATCACACCATTGCCAAGCACGGCATCAAGGAAATCGCCTGGACCAAGGGCAAGTCGGTCACCTTCATGGCCAAATACGACCACCGCAAGGCCGGGTCATCCAGCCATGTCCACCAATCCTTGTGGACCAAGGACGGCAAGCCTGCCTTCGCCGACAAGAGCGATGCGCATGGCATGTCCGATCTGATGAAACATTACGTCGCCGGGCAATTGGCCCATGCGCGCGATATCACCGCGTTTCTGGCACCCTATGTGAACAGCTACAAGCGTTTCACCGTGGGCATGTTTGCCCCCACTAAGGCGGTCTGGTCCGCCGATAACCGCACCGCCGGATTCCGGGTTTGCGGGGCTGGCACCAAGGCTGTGCGGGTTGAATGCCGCATACCGGGGTCGGATGTGAACCCCTATCTTGCCTGTGCGGCCCTGCTTGCCGCAGGTCTGGACGGGATCGAGCAAAAGCTGCCGCTGGAGCCGGAGATGAAGGGCGATATGTATCATGCGGGCGATGTGCGCGAGATACCCCATAACCTGCGCGAGGCGGCAGAGCTGCTGAACGGCTCCAAAATGCTGCGCGCGGCCTTTGGCGATGACGTGGTCGATCACTACCACCATGCCTGCCAGTGGGAGATTTCGGAAACCGACCGTGTGGTGACAGATTTTGAGATCCGGCACCTTCTGGAACGGGCGTGATTTAGCGCGACCTGGCGCGTGATTTGGGGCGGGCCTTATCCCGCCCTGCTGCAATCGGTGGGACCATTGGCCCATCTTACGAGGATAAAGACGATGAAACCCATTCAGCTTATTTCACCCGTAGACGGTTCCGTTTACGCCGAACGAACGCCCCTTAGCCGCGACGCGGCCATGGCCGCCGCCGCCCGCGCCAAAGCCGCGCAAAAAGGCTGGGCCGCACGGCCCCTGGCCGAACGGATCGCGCTGGTCAAGGCCGGTGTGGCCAAGCTTGACGCCCAAAAAGACAAACTGGTGGAAGAGCTTGCATGGCAAATGGGCCGCCCCACCCGTTACGGCGGCGAATTCGGCGGGGTCCATGACCGCACCAATTACATGTCGGATATCGCCGAGGCGACGCTGGCCCCGCATGTCATTGAAGACAGCGACAAATTCCGCCGCTATCTGGCGCGTGACCCGGTTGGCGTGGTCTTTATCGTCGCCCCCTGGAACTATCCCTATCTGACCACCATCAACACCCTCGCCCCGGCGCTGATTGCCGGCAATACGGTGGTCTTGAAACATGCAAGCCAGACCCTGCTGGTCGGCGAACGGCTGGCCGAGGCCTTTCATGCCGCGGGCATCCCCGAAGATGTCTTTCAAAATGTCGTGCTTGATCATGCCACGACCGAGGCGCTGATTGCCGCGCGCGCCTTTGGTTTTGTGAATTTCACCGGCTCGGTCGGCGGCGGTCAGGCGATTGAAAGGGCCTCGGCGGG
>JBARVN010000043.1:0-14787 GCA_049646285.1 Albidovulum sp.
AAGGGGTCAAGCCCGAACAATGCGCCGACGCGAAGGTACTGCGCGCGGACACGGTCCACGTCCGCAGCCGCGCCATCAAAATCGCGGATACGGCCATTTTCGACATGCGCCATCACGGGCCGGGGCAACATCACCTCATCATCGGGGTATTGGCGGTTGCCCGTCGCCATGAGCCAGTTGGCCACGGCAATGACACCCGACGCGGTGTTGCACGGCAATGGCCGCGGCGCGCAGACCGGATAGCGGGTGACGGTGAAATCCTCGACCTTGCCCGCCGCTACGGCGTCAACGTCTTGCGTGCCGGAAATGTCAGTGCCAAGCGGGCAGGTCACGCGCCAGCTCTGCGCGACATTCACCCGTTGGTTATAGGCGGTGCGGATCGCCTCCATCACCCGATGTGGCACCGTGCAGGACGGTCCGCCTAGAACGCCGATATCCAGCGCGTAGCTCATGGTTTTTGTGGCGCCGCCGGGGATGTCGGAAAACCGCAGCGTATCGCCTAACCGGGCATGAAAAAGAACATGGTCGCATTCGGCAAGGGCGCGCGCGACCTTGGGTGGCACAGCCTCCAGCCCAGCATGATCGCCGACCGGAATGATCTGAACCTCAATCCCCATTTCACGCGCCACATCGGCCACGCATTCGGGCACGGCTGCATCGTAGATGCCCAGACGCGGGTCCTCAGCGACGATGGCAAGTGTGTCGCCCGCCTGCGCCCCGATTGCGTCCTCGATCAACGACCGGGCGCCAGCCCTTGGGTCAAAGCGCATCTTTATAGTCTCCGATCAATTGCCCGCCGCCTCCAAGCGCCGTTCGGCCAAAACCTCCTCCAGCCAGCCTGTCCGCATCTCGGGCGTCGAGGAAATCAGCAGATGGGTATAGTCGTCCCAAGGCGGCGCGAAGATCGCCGGTTTCGGCCCCTGTTCCACAATCCGCCCGTTTTGCATCACGGCCACATCATCGGCGATGGCGCGGACCATGGCCATGTCATGGGTGATGAAGATGTAAGAGACCCCCAATTCGCGCTGTAGCCGCAAGAGCAGAGAGACAATCCCGTCGGCCACCAGCGGATCAAGCGCCGATGTCACCTCATCGCAGATGATCACCTCGGGCTCTGCCGCCAGAGCGCGGGCGATGCAGACCCGCTGTTTTTGCCCGCCGGACAACTGGTTGGGATAGCGTTCGGCAAGATCGGGCGAAAGCTCCACCAGCCCCAGAAGCTCTTTCGCCCGTGCCCGGCCGGCCGTGCGCGACATGCCGCAGAAGACCTCAGCCGGCCGGCCAATGATCTCGCCCACCGACTGGCGCGGGTTGAGCGCCACATCGGGCAGTTGATAGATCAGTTGGATTTCCTTGCGTTCGTCGGGCGTGCGGGCGGCAAGCCGGTGGTGCAGGGGTTGACCCCGAAATTCCATCCGGCCCCGGCTGGGGGGCAACAGTCCCACAAGCACGCGGGCGAGCGTGGATTTGCCAGACCCGCTTTCGCCGACAATCGCAAGGTTTGAGCCGCGTTTGAGGCTGACGGAGATGTCATGCAGTACTTGCTGCACGCCGTAGGCGGCGTCGATATTACTTAGCCTGAGCACGTCCGTGGCACTGCTATCATGCCCCTGACCGCCGGTTTTGCGGACATTCAGCAGGTCTTGCGTATATGGATCACGGGGTGCCGCCAGCAAATCGACGGTTGGCTGCTCCTCTACTTCGGCGCCGTAGCGCATCACTTTGATCCGGTCGGCGACCTGCGCCACCACGCCAAGGTCATGGGTGATGTAGATCGCTGCCGTGCCAAATTCGCGGATCACCTCCTTGATGATGGCAAGAACCTCAATCTGGGTGGTCACATCCAAAGCAGTGGTGGGTTCGTCAAAGACGATCAGATCTGGCTGGCCGGCCAATGCCATTGCCGTCATCGCGCGCTGCAACTGACCGCCCGAAACTTCATGCGGGTAGCGCTCACCAAACTCTGCGGGATCGGGCAGGCCCATACGGCCGAACAGCGCCACGGCCTGGCGGGCCGCCTCATCGGTGTCCATATGGCGGTGAATGCGCGTGACTTCCACGATCTGCGCCAAAAGCCGGTGCGCAGGGTTGAAGGCAGCGGCAGCACTTTGCGCGACATAGGAAACCTTCTGGCCGCGCAGAGCATGTAGCGCCGCGTCGTCCGCTGCCAAAACGTCCGACCCGTCTAGCCGCACTTCGCCCCCCGCAAAGCGCAGGCCCCTGCGGACATAGCCAAGCGCCGCCAGCCCCAGCGTTGATTTGCCTGCGCCGCTTTCACCGATCAGGCCCACCACTTCCCCACGCTCAAGCCGCAGATCCACCGCCTTCAGGATCGGAACCGAAGGCCGGTTTCGGCGTGGGTCGGGCAGTGTCTCGATTGTAAGACCCCGGATTTCGAGCAGTGGCGCACTCATCGGTTGGCATCCAGGCTGGCGTTGCGTTTCAAAAGCCCGTCAACGATCAGGTTGACCCCAATGGCCAGAATTGACAGTGCCAGCGCGGGCAGGACCGGCGCCCATTTGCCGAAGGTAATCCCCAGCGCGTTTTCCTTCACCATACCGCCAAGGTCGGCATAGGGCGGCTGGATGCCCAGCCCAAGGAAGGAAAGCGAGGAAATCAGGATCGCGGCATAGACAAAACGCAGGCCGAATTCGGTCAGCAGCGTCGGCATGACATTGGGCAGAATTTCCCGAAACAGAAACCAGCGCATGTTTTCTCCCCTGAGCCGTGCGACCTCGACATAGTCCATCGCCGCGACATCAGCCGCCACGGCGCGGGTCAGGCGAAACACAATGGTTGATGACAAAACTGACATCATCAGCAGAAGCGACGGGATTGAGGTGCCGATGGCCGAAAGCACAATCAGCGCCAGTATCAGGCCCGGAAAGGCCATCAGCGCGTCAACGCCGCGGGCAACGATCAGATCGAACCGCCCCCCGATCACTGCGGCGGCAATGCCCAAAGGCACGCCGATCACGAATGCGCCGGAGGTGGCCAGAAAAGCGATGATGACGGTCATGCGCCCGCCTGCAAGGATACGGGCAAGAATGTCGCGCCCGGCATTGTCGGTTCCAAGCCAATGATCCGCACTGGCTGTGGCGAAAGGGGCGCTGACAATCGCGGTTTCAGAATGAGAATAGGCATAGGGGCCGATAAAAACCGCGAGCAAGAACAAGGTGACAATCGCCACGCCCAATTTTGCTGCCCGATCAAAATCCCGCAATACCTCGATCATTTCGGACGCCTCCTGCGGGGATTGGTCAGGATCGAGAGGATATCGGCGGTGAGGTTCAAGATCACGTAGACCGAGGCGAAGATCAGCCCGCAGGCCTGCACCAGCGGCATGTCGCGCTTTGACACCGCGTCGATCATCGTGCGGCCAAGGCCGGAATAGTTGAAAACCGCCTCGACCACGACGACACCGACGATAAGATAGGCAAGCGTCAGCATGACGATGTTGAGGATCGGTGACAAAGCGTTCGGCAGCGCGTGGCGCAAGATGATCCGGCCCCGCGTCGCGCCTTTAAGTTCCGCCATCTCGATATAGGCCTGGTTCATCACCGACAAGATTGCAGCTCGGGTCAGGCGCATCGTATGGGCCGAGACGACAAGCGCCAGCGTCACGCAAGGCAGGGCCACGGCGCGAAGTTGCTCAATAAAGCTCATCGAAGACGATATCCGCGACAGGGCCGGAAACCAACCAAGCTTGACCGCGAACAAGAGGAGGAGGAGATAACCAAGCAAGAAATCCGGCAATGACACGAAGATGAGGGTCGAGGCTGTAATGCTCTTATCCGTCGGTCGATCTTCATAAAGGGCCGCCAAAAGGCCAAGCCCGACCGAAAGCGGAATGGCGATGACCGCCGCCACAGCCGCCAGGAACAGCGAATTGCCCAGCTGTCGGCCGATCAACTCGCTGACCTCGCGCCCCGACAGAAGCGAGCGGCCCAGATCGCCGCGCACAAAATCCCAAAGCCAGCTGACGTAGCGAACCGCCGCGGGCTGGTCGAGGTCAAGCTTGTCGCGGATTGCCTGCACCGCTTCGGGGGTCGCTTGCTGGCCAAGCACCGCCTGCGCCACATCGCCCGGCAAAATCTCTGTCCCGGCGAAGACCAGGACAGAGACGATGAAGAGCGTGACCAACCCCGAGAAGAGGCGGCCCAAGATCAGCCCGGTCAGGCCTGATGACCACATCAATCAGGCTTCCAACCAAACCCGTTCGACTGCCCGCAGGCCAGACATATTGAACGACCCTGCGGGGTAGAAGCCTTTCACTTCGTCGCGCACGCCATCAATGTTGTTGCGGAAGAAGGTGATGCAGGCACCGCCGTCTTCGTGGATCATCAACTGGGCATCATGATAAAGCTGCTTGCGCTTGGCAAAGTCCGTCTCGCCCCGCGCGGCATCGATGATCTGGTCGAATTCCGGGCGCCGCCACATGGAATCGTTCCACGGAGCGGCGGAATAATAGGCCGAGGTCAACATGATGTCCGCGGTGGGCCGCCCGCCCCAAGCACCGATCATGAACGGCTTCTTCAGCCAGACCTCGGACCAGAAGCCTTCTGAAGGTTCCCGCACGACGTCGATATTCAGCCCCGCCTTGCCTGCCGATTGCTGGAACGATGCTGCGAACTCTTCGGATTTGGCCATAGCCACATTGTTGATCGAGAGCGGCAGCGTGCCGTCAAAACCCGACTTCTTCAGGTGGAAGGCCGCTTTGTCCGGATCATACATCCGTTGCGGAATGTCCGCCGCATAGAACGGGTCTTGCGGTGGGATCGGGTGGTCGTTGCCCAAAACGCCGCCTTGCAGAAGGTCAAGTATCTGCTGGCGGTCCACGGCGTATTTGACCGCAAGGCGCAGGTCGAGATTGTCGAATGGCGCCTTGTCGCAATGCATCAGGATCGGGCTGTGCCCGCCGGAAGGGTGGCTTTCGATATGAACACCCGGCGTCTGGTCGATGAGAGACATCGCCTGTTCGTCAATCTGCTGGGCCATGTGCAATTCGCCAGTTACCAGCCCGTTGATGCGCGCGGCGCGGTCTTCAACGAACAAGATCTCAACGTCGTCAACATGGGCGCGGTCTGTCTTCCAGTAGTTCGAATTCCGCGTCGTGATGACGGAGTCGCCGGGATTGAACTCGACCACCTGATAGGGGCCGGTAAAGACACCTGCGGTGAAATCCTCGGCCCCTTCGGCCACGATCAGCATGTGAAAGTCCGACAGAAGATATGGCAGGTCCGCATTTGGTTTGGACAGGGTGATTACGATGGCATTTGGCCCATCGGCGGTGATATCCGCGATGTCTCCCGTCAGCCCCTTGGCGCCTGAGGTCGAACCTTCGCCGCGGTGCAGGTTCAGCGACCAGATCACATCGGCGGACGTCATCTCCTTGCCGTTGTGGAACGTCACACCTTTGCGCAGATTGAATTTCCAGGTCTTGGCATCAGCCGAGCTTTCCCAGCTTTCAGCCAATTCGCCCACCAGTTCGGTATCTTTCTCGATCTCGGTCAGGCAGTTGCCAATGGTAAAGCCGACGCAGGCATGGCCGCTGGACGAGAAGGTGCGCGGATCGAGTGTGTCACTGACGGCACCGCCGGTCATGCCGACCACAAGCCGCCCGCCCTTAACTGGCTGAGCCGCGGCTGGCAGAGCGCCAAACCCCGCCGCCACCCAAAGTGCACCGCTTGTCTTCACGAAACCGCGGCGCGTAAGGCCGCTCTTCGCTATGCTATTCATTGGTGTTCCTCCCCGTTGTTTGTTGTTTGACTGGTCACCTTTCACCGCATATTGTTTATTATAACGCATCATTGTGCGTGTGGCTAATCAAAAAAAGCATCCCACACTGCCCCCGTCACCCGCCGATATGACGGCGAAAACCGCTTGGCCCGTCTGTTGTGAATGGGTGAGGAGAAGGTTGTTGCGGTTCAAAAGCCGCTTATGCGCCTTGAGAGCGCGTGCAGCGGCCCGGGCAATGGAGCGTGGCCGATCATTGATTGTCGGCATCGCGGCAAAATGTACGCAGGGCGGCGGCAGCCAACGAAGAGAGCGCAAAGAAAAAGGCGCCTAAACTGGCGCCTCATGTCCTTAGTTCTGTTTTGGGGGACCTAGCTGCCCCAGGTCCGGACCGGCCCGCAATCCATATGCACAAAATTCGAACGTGAATATTTGCCGACGCCGCCGGCCTCACATGCCGATGCTGCGCGATACATCTGGCTGACCGATCTTGACCGCAGCCGAAGATCAGCGGCCTGCGCCTTCATATGTAACGAGTTTTGCGCCACTTTGCGCGACTTGGAGCGAAGCAACGCATTGGTCTGCGCCGTGCGGTAGCCTGAAAGCAGCATAAACGGCTCGCTTATGTCGAGCAATCTGTGCGAGGCCGCTGCAATGTCTATGGTGCGCGGGTCTACGTCTTTGGTCGAGTCTGACCGCCAGTCGCGCATGAAATAGGTGATTTCATTCATCGCTTCGCGAACGTATTCGCCTTCGATCCAATAGATCGTGTCAATCGATTCGCCGGTCCGGCCCGAATACATCTTGATGCGACGGACATCTCCGGCACCGCGCAGCAATCCGAAAGCGTTAGAGCAGGTGGGCGCTGCGGCCACTGCGGTTGCTGCAAACGCAGAAAGCAAACCGCGTCTTGTAAAGCTGTAGTTCGATTGATTTGTCATCGCTATCCAAGTGTCCCCAGCCGCAAGGCTCCGTTTTTTCAACGGTTTTTAATTCAGTACTTCCCCAAGTGCTGCGCTCTTATGGCATAAGACGATTCGTCCGCCAACGGTGAATTGTCCCGAAATCGGAAATTCAAGCGCTGTCGGCGAAATATTGCTTAAAGTTTCGGTCTGTGGCGAAGATGCAAAAATGCATTTGACTGTGGCAGTTCAGCACCTGTTCGCCCAATGTTCTGCCGTTCCTGATGGTTTCGTGAGTGGACAGAGGCGGAGAAATCCCGGAAGTTGCTCGGCGAGTTTCCTAATTTCCTGTGAAAAAACGCAAGTCAGAGGTATTTGATGACGGCGACACCGCAAAGACCCGCGATATTCCGATCATTCCTGGCAATGCTTGTTCTGTTGACCGGAACGGCCCTGTGCGCAGGCCCCACAACGGCGGCACCTCTGGCCTATCGTCAGGCAATTGCGGAAGCGGTTGCAGGTGATGCTGCCTTGGCGGCCTTCTATCAGGACCGCGATTACCAACCAATCTGGACGTCGGCGGGCGATGCAACACGGCGCGCTGCGCTTTTTCGTGCCCTTGCGCGGGCATCCGATCACGGGTTGCCTTTGGCACGATATGACGCCGAAGGCCTGATCGCCGGGTTTGCAACCCTTACGTCAGAGCGGCAACGCGGCGCGCTAGAAGCACAGGTGACCGCGACTTTCCTTCGCTACGCGCGCGATGTGCAAACCGGGCTGTTGATCCCTGCCGCTGTCGATGACGGCATTGTGCGGGAGGTGCCGCTGCGCGACCCAATCGTAACCTTGACCTCCTTTGTGGCGTCAGACCCGGATGCTTTCATCCGGGCCTTGCCGCCGCAATCCTTGCAGTACGTACAACTGCGCCGCGCCCGCATGGATCTGGACACGGTGGTGTCCCGCGGCGGATGGGGCGAGACGGTCAGAGCCAGCAAGCTCCAGCCAGGCGACAGCGGGGATGCCGTGATTGCGCTGCGCGATCGCTTGACCCGCATGGGATATCTTCGCCGCACGGCCGTCACCGAGTTCGACGGGGCGATGCAAAAGGCAGTGCAGAATTTCCAGATCCAGCACGGGCTAACGCCCGATGGTGTTGCCGGTGACGGCACGATTGCCGAAATCAATGTGGGTGCTGAAAACCGCCTGCGCGCTGTGCTTGTCGCAATGGAGCGGATGCGCTGGATGAACGGCATTTCGCTTGGAAAGCGCCATATATGGGTGAACCTGCCGGATTTCACGGCCAAGATCGTTGATGACGGCAAGGTCACATTCGAAACGGTCACCGTGGTGGGAATGAACCAGCATGACCGTCGCAGCCCGGAATTCTCGGACGTGATGGAACATATGGTCGTTAATCCGACCTGGAATGTCCCACGCTCGATCACCGTCAAAGAATATCTGCCCATGCTGCAGAAAAATCCAAACGCTGCTTCACAACTGAAAATCGTGGACAGGCGGGGACGTGTGGTCAATCGGGCGGAAACCGACTTTAGTCAGTTCAATGCGCGGAATTTCCCGTTTTCAATGTCGCAGCCGCCGTCCAACAGCAATGCGCTTGGTTTGGTAAAGTTCATGTTCCCAAACAAGTGGAATATTTATCTGCACGATACGCCGTCCAAATCATTGTTTGCCCGCGAAGTGCGCGCATTCAGCCATGGCTGCGTCCGTCTCGGCAAACCGTTTGACTTTGCCTATGCCTTGTTGGCGAGGCAAAGCGACAATCCGGTTGCAGAGTTTGAGCGCCACCTGAACAGCCGCAAAGAAACGGTGGTGCCGCTAAAACAGCCGATACCGGTGCATTTGGTGTACTTCACTGCCTGGCCATCGCCGCGCGGTCAGATCGAATTCCGCCGCGACATATATGGCCGCGATGCGCGGGTTTTCAACGCGCTTTCAGATGCCGGGGTGGCCTTGCCGGACGTTCAGGGCTAAATCCATCCTATCGGGCACAAAGCCCGATCGCGAGTGGTGGAGTGTTGCATGACCCATACGGTTGGTGAGATCGCAACAGCGCTTGGGGTGCGCGCCGAGGGTGATTTGACCCTGCGCATCACCGGCGCTGCAGAACCTGCATCTGCGGGGCCTGACGATCTGGCATTGGCGATGGATCCGAAATATGCCCCCGGTTTGGCCAAGGGCACTGCGCGGGCTGCGATGCTGTGGGACGGCGCTGACTGGCAAGCGCTTGGCCTGCGTGCCGCCCTGTTTGTGGCGCGCCCGCGCATGGCAATGGCGGGCTTGACCCGCGTGTTGGACCCCGGACCGACGATGCCCGTCGGCGTGCATCCGACGGCTCAGATTGATCCGGGTGCTGAGGTGACTTCCGATGCGGCTATTGGGGCGTTTGTGATTATCGGCAAAGGTGCGCGTATCGGTGCCAAGGCGCGTATTGCGGCCCATGTGACAATTGGTGAAGCGGCTGAGATTGGCCCCGATGCGCTTATTCATTCCGGTGTACGTATCGGTGCACGGGTGCGTATTGGTGCGCGGATCATCTGTCAGCCAAACGCGGTCATCGGCTCTGACGGGTTTTCCTTTGTGACACCCGAAAAGTCCGGGGTTGAGCAGGTGCGCGAAACATTGGGTGCGCGCGAGGAGGTCAAGACCCAAAGCTGGACGCGTATTCACTCGCTTGGCGGCGTCGTCATTGGCGATGACGTTGAAATCGGGGCGGGTACGACCGTGGATGCGGGCACGATCCGGGCCACAAGCATCGGTTCAGGCACCAAACTGGATAACCTCGTTCATGTCGGCCACAATGTAACTATCGGGCGCGATTGCCTTTTGTGCGGGCAGGTCGGCATTGCCGGATCCGCGCGCATCGGCGACCGGGTGGTGCTTGGCGGGCAATGCGGCGTCAGCGATAATATATTCGTGGGCGACGATGTCATCGCAGGCGGCGGCACCAAGATTTTCACCAACGCACCTGCGGGTCGGGTGCTTTTGGGATCACCCGCGCTGAAGATGGAAACTCATGTCGAAGCGTGGAAGAATATCCGCCGTCTGAAACGACTGTTTGCCGATGTGGCGGATCTTCGTGCGGCTGTTACAAAGCTGGGGCAGGGAGAGGCAAAAGGGGGGCGCGATGACAGTTAGCATTCAAGACCGCGTCATTGCCATTATCGCGGAACAAGCGGTGCTTGATGTCGCGGATGTCTCGCCCGAGATGAGCATGACAGATCTTGGGATCGACAGTCTTGGGCTGGTCGAATCCATTTTCGCCATTGAAGAGGCATTTGATATTTCGGTGCCCTTCAACGCGAATGCGCCGGGCCAGAACAGTTTCGATATTTCAACCGTCGCCACGATCGTGGCAGCCGTTGAAACACTGGTGGCTGAAGCTGCATGAAACGTGTGGCCATTACCGGCGCGGGAACGATCAATGCGCTTGGCCATGATGTCGCCTCAACATGCGCTGCCATGCGCGAAGGCCACTGCGGCATTGGCCCGCTTGAGATACGTGATGTCGAACGGTTGCAGATCCGCATCGGCGGTCAAGTGCGCGATTGGGCGCCTGAAGATCACTTCAACCGGCAAGAAATGGCGCTGTTCGACCGGTTTACCCAGTTCACCATGTTCGCGGCCCGTCAGGCGGTTGCACAGTCTGGTCTGGTCTTTGGCGACCAGCTGTCGGCCGAAGCGGGCGTAGTTCTGGGAACTGCCGGCGGCGGCGTGAACACCTGGGATGAGAATTATCGGGCCGTCTATGAAGAGGGAAAGAACCGCGTCCATCCTTTCGTGGTGCCCAAGCTGATGAACAACGCCGCCGCCTCGCATGTCAGTATGGAATGGAACCTGCGGGGGCCGTCTTTTACCGTTGCAACCGCTTGTGCGTCGTCCAACCACGCCATGGGGCTGGCCTTTCAGATGATCCGCTTGGGCATGGCGCGGGTGATGGTCACGGGCGGGTCAGAGGCGATGCTGTGTTTTGGTGGCATCAAGGCCTGGGAAGGGTTGCGGGTGATGTCCCGCGACGCCTGCCGCCCGTTCAGCGCCAACCGCAATGGCATGGTGCAAGGTGAAGGGGCCGGGATATTTGTGTTTGAGGACTGGGACCATGCCGTAGCACGCGGGGCAGACATTCTGGCAGAGGTGGCCGGATTTGCCATGACGTCCGATGCTGCCGATATCGTGATGCCCAATCAGGCCGGGGCCGAGCGGGCCATTGCGAGTGCCCTGAAAGATGCGGGTCTTGCCCCCGCTGATGTGGGCTATGTGAATGCCCACGGCACAGGTACGGCGGCGAATGACAAGATCGAATGCGCCGCTGTGGCCCATGTCTTTGGTCATCATGCAAATCAGCTGATGATATCGTCGACGAAGTCCATGCACGGGCATCTGATCGGTGGAACCGGCGCGGTTGAGCTGCTGGCGTGCATCATGGCGCTGCGCGAGGGGGCAATCGCCCCGACCATCGGCTATCAGGAGCCGGACCCGGAATGCGCGTTGGATGTGGTGCCCAATGTTGCGCGCGACGCACATGTCTCAGCCACCTTGTCAAATGCGTTTGCTTTTGGCGGGATGAACGCCGTCATCGCGCTGCGAAAGGCGTGACCTGCGTGTGAAGCGCAACACATTCCGACAATACGCCACGCAATACAAAAGCGCCGCCCAAAAGGGCGGCGCTTTCGCAGATGTCTGGCGCCGCAGCGCTATTCTTTGGGCGCATTTGCCTTTGCAACGGCCTCAAACCCGGCTGTGAACCCGGCCAGAGAAATATCCACATCAACCGTCCGCGTCGGGTCGGCCACCGGCACAACCGAGATCACGGCAATCTTGCCTTTGCGAAAGCCGGCCAAGTCCTCTTTTGTGAACCCGACCCGTGCGACACAGCCGATTTCGGCGCAGAATGTGAACGGAAAGCGTTTTGTTGGGCCGCCATCGACGCTGATGTTCATCTGTTGGGTCAGCAAGGTTTCCAGCGGTGTGATGATGGTGGCACCTGCGGCCGCGTCGCCACCATCGGGCAGCGCCACAAGGCTGATCTCGGAAATAGGATCGCCGGTCCCTTTGTCTTTCAGCAATTGGTAGAGCTGGCACGGGTCAGATCCGTCCGCCGTGCGTATGCATCGCAGTTGCCAGTCGCCGTGGCTTTCCGAGACATAGGGCTCGCCAATGCCGTCCGGGTTGCTTGTGGTTTCAGTCGCAGCCGGCGCTGCTTCTTCCGTGGTCGCAGGAGCAGCTGCCTCTTGCGCAAGGCCCGGTCCGGCCATGGCTATAGTCAAGAGAAGCGTCAAGTGTTTGATAAATGCGCGCATGGTTCTTCCGTTGATCCTTAAGGATGTGTCTTCGCGCTTTACCACGGCGGTGAACCAGTGTCAGCGCCGAAACGTGTCCGTTTGCCCGGTAGCGGCTTTTCGCGCACTGCAAGTGAATGACCCTAGGTCAACAATGAAAAGGGCCCCCGGAAGGGCCCTTTTACGAATTTTTGCTCCCTGTCGGACGGGCCGACTTAGTCATTGATGCGAACGCTATTCAGTTCGGCCCGTTGCGTCAACAGTAAATAATGCTCACTGCAAAAAATTGAATTTGCATAAAAAAACCGCGCCACCAGGGCGCGGCCAGTCAAACAGGGAGGAAGTACTATCAGAACAACAATCAAGCATGCTCCGATGTAATCTAGTCTGGCATGCTGGCGTTAAGATTGTATTGTCGCACCCGACAACAGGGTAAACGCCGGGGGATACTGTGCTGACTGAAAGTGGGATTTTTGTAGGTGGCGGCGGCGAAGGCTATGGGCTTTCGCAAGAATTATTGCTGAAATATGGCAATCGCCATGGGTTGATCGCGGGCGCGACCGGCACCGGCAAAACCGTGACCTTGCAGATCCTTGCCGAAGCCTTCTCAGCCGCGGGCGTTCCGGTGTTTCTTTCCGATGTCAAAGGGGATCTGGCCGGGCTTGCGGTGGCCGGTTCATCCGACGCCAAGTTGCACGGCGCGTTCATGAAGCGCTGCGAAACCATTGGCTATGACCTGCAATATCAGTCGTTCCCTGTCGCCTTTTGGGATCTCTTCGCCGAACAGGGCCATCCGATTCGCACAACCGTGACCGAGATGGGCCCATTGCTGCTGGCGCGCCTTATGGATCTGAGCGATGCGCAGGAAGGTGTTTTGAACATCGCGTTCCGCCTTGCCGACGAAGAAGGCCTGCCGCTGCTCGATCTGAAGGATCTTCAGGCCATGCTGGTCTGGATCGGTCAAAACGCAGCAGATATCGGATTGCGCTACGGCAATGTTGCGACATCCTCTGTGGGGGCCATCCAGCGTCAGCTCTTGGTGTTGGAAAATCAGGGCGGCACACAGCTTTTTGGCGAACCCGCTCTTGACCTGTCAGACATGATGCGTATCGCCCCGGATGGTCGCGGTCAGATCAATATACTCGCCGCAGACAAGCTTATGGGGTCGCCCCGGCTTTATGCCACGTTCCTGCTTTGGCTGCTCTCTGAGCTCTTTGAAGAACTGCCAGAAGTCGGCAATCCGGATAAGCCGAAATTCGTCTTCTTCTTCGATGAGGCGCATCTTTTGTTTGAAGACGCCCCAAAGGCACTGGTGGACAAGGTTGAGCAAGTGGCCCGGCTGATCCGCTCAAAAGGTGTGGGGATCTATTTCGTCACGCAAAACCCATCCGATGTGCCCGACGATATTCTCGGTCAGCTTGGAAATCGCGTGCAACATGCGTTGCGCGCCTTTACGGCCAGAGATCAAAAAGATCTGGCGAGTGCTGCCCAGAACTACCGGCCCAACCCACGCTTTGATACGGAAACTGCGATCAAAGAGGTCGGAACGGGCGAGGCTGTTACATCGTTTTTGCAAGACAAGGGCGTGCCGGGCGTGGTTGAACGTACCCTTGTGCGCCCACCGGCCAGCCAACTTGGCCCGATTACGCCCGAAGAACGGCGCGCCGTCATTGCGGGTACGGGACTGAGCGCGAAATACGACACCACCATTGATCGCGATTCAGCATTTGAGCGGCTTCAGGCCCGCGCGGATCAAGCCGCCGAAGCCGCCGCCAAATCCGAGGCGGAAGAAGAGCGGCTTGCCGAAAAAGAACGGGATCTGAAACAGGCCCGCCGCTATGATGGCAAGACCACCGGTCGTTCAACCTCACGCCGATCGTCTCGCTCTGACAGCCTTGCCACGTCTTTTGGCAAAAGCCTTGTGCGTCAGCTTGGCACGAAAACCGGTCAGGCTCTGGTGCGCGGTATTCTTGGCAGCCTGTTCAAGTCGCGTTAGTAGGCGAATTTTTTCCGTGATAGGGCATGTTTTTGCCGAGCTAGGCGGGAAATCGCTATCTGTGGGCGGATAGAACCTGCCTGCCGCCGACGCTGCCTTTTTTGGTCAAAAACCTTTGAATAGCTCTCCCAGCACAATGATCTTGGTCGGCATCTGAGCTGTCGCTCGCAGTTGCAGGCCGTTGATGACCGCTGAGGAGTAAGCCGACATGACCTTGAATGCCAACGAGCAGTACCTTCTGGAGTTGCTGAACCGAGCGCGCCTGGACCCTGCAGGAGAGGCTGCACGTTACGGCATTGGTCTGAATGATGGGCTGGCGCCTGGCACATTGACGGCCGCGCCGATGCAGGTTCTGGCGCCCGATACCCAGCTAGAACTCGCCGCAGAAGGCCATTCCAACTGGATGCTGGCGAATAATGTTTTCTCGCACACCGGCGCGGGCGGTTCCACTCCCGGTGCCCGGATGAGCGGTGCTGGGTATACATTCACAGGCAGCTGGAGCTGGGGTGAAAACATTGCATGGAGCGGCACGACCGGATCGCTGAACCTTGGAGCCGCGATTGATGCGCATCATCGCGGCTTGTTCTTAAGCTCCGGCCATCGCACCAACATCCTCAACGATTTTTTCAGTGAGGTCGGCCTGGCGCAGATTGCGGGTAGCTTTACGACCAATGGGACGACCTACAACGCGTCCATGTTAACACAAAACTTTGCCCGGTCTGGCGCTGAGGTTTTCGTGACGGGTGTCGCTTACTCTGACTCTGACAATGACGATTTTTACAGTATTGGTGAGGGTCAGTCGAATATCAGGTTCTCAATTGCAGGATCGTCGGCAAACACATCCGCAGCTGGCGGC
>JBARVN010000044.1:0-4502 GCA_049646285.1 Albidovulum sp.
ACCCGCGGCAATGCACCCGCAAGCAAGTCATCTTCAGACGCATCGCGGGTGGCTTTCACCGTCGAGACTATGCCGCCCCCTGCCCGCGCCACTTCTTCATATGTCGCCCCGTTCAACCGCATCTCGACTTCCCGGGCGCGGTCGCCACCGAAGACGAGATGGGTGTGACAATCGATCAGACCGGGGGTGACCAACCGGCCTTGCAGGTCTGTTGCGGGCAAGTCAGCGTGTTCGGGCGGCAGGTCGGATCGGGCACCGATCCACGCAATGGCCGCACCGGTTACGGCCATCACCGCATCGTCAATCAAGCCATAAGGGGCCGCGCCCGCTTGCATCGACGCAATGCGACAATTTGTGAGCAGATATGAAGTCAAGCCTAGCCCCCAACAGTATACTTGCAATGCATCTTGTATGTCCTTAAGCATATTATGTCTATCCATATAAAAGAGTAAGCAATGACAATTTTTGCGGCCCGGGCGCTCTTGGAAACAGGTTGGGCGCAAAATGTCCGCCTTCAGATCGAGGGCGGAAGAATCACCGCGTTGGTGATTGATGCGACGCGCCAGCCATCTGACTGCCGGGTCGATACCTTGCTGCCCGCATTGGCCAATCTGCACAGCCACAGCTTTCAGCGTGCCATGGCCGGCATGACGGAGCACCGCAGCGAGGGGCGCGATAGTTTCTGGACCTGGCGCGCCTTGATGTACGAATTTCTGGATCATCTGACGCCTGCCCATATCGCGGCCTTTGCAGGCCAAACGTTCATGGAAATGCAGTTGGCCGGATACGCGTCAGTCGGTGAATTTCACTATGTGCACCACCAGAAGGGCGGCACGCCCTATGACGACCCGGCCGAACTGTCATTGCAGATCATGAGTGCGGCCGAGGTGACGGGCATCGGCCTGACCCACCTGCCCGTCCTTTACACCTATGGCGGCATTGGCGGGCAGGCGCTGAATGGCGGGCAGCTGAGGTTTCGTCATTCTGTGCAGGAATTCGCCGATCTGGTGGCCCGTTGCCGCCAGGCGCGGAACGATCTGCCTGCTGACACGCGGGTAGGGATTGCCCCACATTCCTTGCGCGCCACCGTTCCCGATGAGCTGCGCGAGGTCTTGCAGGTTCAACACGACGGTCCGGTTCACATGCACATTGCCGAACAGGTCAAGGAGGTTGAAGACGTGCAGGCCGCCTTGGGGGCCCGTCCGGTCGAATGGTTGCTGGATCACGCCCCGGTGGATGACCGCTGGTGCCTGATACATGCGACCCATATGACGGCTGTCGAAACGATACAGATGGCCAAAAGCGGGGCGGTGGCCGGGCTCTGCCCCATCACCGAAGCCAATTTGGGCGACGGGATATTCAATGGCGCTACCTATCTTGAGCATGGGGGGGCCTTCGGGCTGGGGTCGGATTCCAATGTGAATATTTCGTTGACCGAAGAGCTGCGAACCCTGGAATATTCGCAACGCCTGCGCGATCAGCGCCGCAATGTGCTGACGCATGATGGCGGGCATACCGGCGAGACACTGTATCAGGGGGCCGCGACGGGCGGCGCACAGGCGCTGGGCCGGGATGCGGGGCGCATTGCGGTCGGGGCATTGGCGGATCTGGTGGCGATTGACAGCGCGGACCCCGCACTTTGCGCTCTGAGCGCGCGACAGCTTCTGGATGGGCTGGTGTTTGCGGCAAAAGACCGTGTGGTGACAGATCTTTGGTCGGCGGGGCGCCATCAGGTGCGAAGCAGCCATCACATCCGGCAAGATGAGATCACAGGTCAATATCGTGCGGCCATTGCAGATCTTACGGCGCGATTGAG
The DNA here is from genome assembly GCA_049646285.1 of Albidovulum sp. Taxonomy (GTDB): domain Bacteria; phylum Pseudomonadota; class Alphaproteobacteria; order Rhodobacterales; family Rhodobacteraceae; genus Albidovulum. The sequence continues at coordinate 1,817 of JBARVN010000044.1, forward strand.
ATGAGTGTCCGACACGCGCATTGCCCATGAAAGAACCCGTTGGCCCGCCAATACAATGCCTATGACCACAGGCAAAAGCAGGAAGATGAGCCATGCGTAAAAAGACCGGCTACCAGGATATCAAGGCCACGGTGCTTGAGCGAATTCATGCGAATATCTGGCCCGCCGGAACCGCCATGCCCGGTGAAATTGAATTGGCCGAAGAGTTTCAATGCGCCAGAGCCACGGTCAATCGGGCCATGCGCGAATTGGTCGAAGAAGGGATCATTGAGCGCAAGCGCAAGTCCGGCACGCGGGTGAAGGCCGCACCAACGCGTCAGGCAAAATTTGTTATGCCCCTGATCCGAGCCGAAATCGAGAAATCTGGCGCCGCCTATCGATATACACTGGTTCATCAGGAACGATTGGCGACGCCGGACTGGTTGCAAGGGCGGCTGGGTTTGCCGCCGGACACGGACGTCTTGCATCTTCACTGCATGCATTATGCCGATGGCAGGCCGTTTCAGTTTGAGAACCGTTGGATCAGCCTTGATACGGTGCCGGCGGCTGTTGATGCCGATTTTTCAACGATGGGCCCCAATGAATGGTTGGTCAATCTGGTGCCATTCACCGAGGTTGAGTTGACATTCTCTGCATCTGCCGCGTCGCAAAAGACGGCCGACCTTCTGTCGGTTGCTAAGGATACACCGCTCTTTACTGCAGAACGCACGACCTGGCTTCGATCCTTGCCCGTGACCTTCGCGCAGTTTTACTTTCATGCCGGCTATCAGATGACCGCGCGCTTGTAGCCAGTCCGGCGAATGCCCTGTTTGCGCAAAGGCGTCCCGCGCTTACCTTGATACATCAACCATCGCCTCACACGCCCAAATCTTGGATTTCAGTCTACGCGGGATGGGTCACGCCTAAGGCGCAATACAGTCCTTTACATCCTTTGGCGCCGTCTGTTCACCCTCGGCCAATGTAAGATCATCGGAAAAGATGGTATATTGTGCCCGACCCCGGCGCTTTGAGACGTAAAGTGCGGTGTCTGCGTCGCTGAGCATCCTGTCAGCTTCCGGCCGATCATAAAATTGCGACAAGGCCACGCCGATGCTTCCGGATATCTGACAGGGCTTTCCTTCATAGTGCACGGGCTGTTCCAGCTGCTCAATCAACCGCGATGCAATCTTCAAAACAACATTTGTGTCGATCGGCCCGTTCAAGATCAAAACAAATTCGTCGCCACCGACGCGCGCCACAACATCATTGTCCCGCACAATGCTGCGCAGCACAGAGGCCACCTGACATAATACGAGATCACCCGCCGCATGGCCCAGAGTGTCATTTACGGCCTTGAAAAAGTCGAGGTCGAGATGCAGCAAAGCGAACCCAGCGCCGCCGCGCGTGGTGCGATTGATCATGCCCGCCAGCGCATTGTCCAGCGCCCGGCGGTTTGCCAACCCGGTCAACGCGTCCGTCAGTGCCTGTTCTTCTGCGGTGCGCTGCGCAATTTGCAGACGCCGGTTCAACGCGCCCAGCTCCTCCATCACCGCCGCTTTGACTTCGGTCAGATAGAGCAGCTCAACCGTCAGATCCGTCGGCGCAAAATCGGCATTTGTTAACACATGTTTGCGAACAGCTTCGGCAGCTGCAATGCCGAATGAAAGATTGACGATTACACCTTGCCCCTGCCCAAGCGGCACGCTCAGCCCTCTGAGCGCCGTGCGCGGCGCATCGCGAAGCATCAGGTGTAGCCTTTGCCCGCCCAGCCTTAGCACATCATCCATAGATTGGGCGGTTTGTGGCTTGCGAATTTCGAACACTTCCAAAAATCGCGTTCCCACAAGATCCCTTTCTGCGCAAAGCTTGGCCAGCGTCGGCCCAACCGAGCGGATGTGCCCGGACGGGGCAACCCATACATGCAGCGGCATGAGCCGCCCCAAGCTCTCTTCGCCCAGAAGGGCCTGATCTTGAAGAAGGTTGCCGTCCATCACACCCCCATCGGCCGAGCCAATTCAAACCTGCGGCCAAGGGCGAACTGCGTTTCCAGCAATTCGATACTGACCGCGTCGGGGTCAACACCGCCGCCGCCCGCGTCAATCAGCACCAAAGCGCCATAGTCATCTGCCATCGCCCGCAATATCCCAGCAAACACAGCGCCAAAGCCCGGATGCTGCCCCTTGCAAATCAGTGTGAAGCGCCCCGGGCCTGAGGCCACAAGCGAGAGATCCGGCATCTCCAGATCTGGCACTGCGAGGTGCACCCGCTCCGGCAGTTCATCAAGCGACTGCAAAAAATCTACATAGTCGACGCCACCAAATCGCAGCAATCTGCGCAGCGGTTCCAACCCGACCAGATAGATGCCCACATCTTCCAAAAATGCTTCCTGTTGTTTGCCAAGCGCTGCTGCGGCCTCATCCACCAGCAAGTCTGTTACAGCATCATCATAGGTCAACAACGCTTCAAAACCTTCGACGCCGATGCGCGACTTGGCCGCGACCGCCGCCCAAAGTTCAACACCATAGGTGTCGCGCAAGAAACATTGAATTGAACGATTGATGAGCCCGTGCATCGAGTGTCCTTTCGTCGTGTTGCCAAACCTATGGCAGCACAAGTTAAGAAAGGACAAAGCCGCACCGGTTTTCTTCCTGCCTTGCACGGCATTTGTTCAAATCGGCAAACACGCCGGACAACACGGCGGGGGCCT
>JBARVN010000045.1:0-13353 GCA_049646285.1 Albidovulum sp.
AGCCGCCCGTCTGATGCAAGGCCAAGGCCAATCTGATGCGAATGATCCGAATGCAAGAACAACTGGGCCACGATCAGATGGCGCGCCAGCATCCGCCAGAAGGGCGCTGATCCCGGCAGCTTGCGCCCGTAATTGGCAATCAGGTCGCGGGCGTAATGCTCATTCCAGCTATAGATCTGTGCGTGAACCAGATGTGGGGAAATTTCGGGCGCGTCGATCTCGGCAAAAATCTGCGGCAGGGTATGAAAGGCCCCCTGATCCGGGCGCTTTTGGTTCCGCCAGCGCTGGATCATCGGCAAAAATGCATGTTGGCTGTCTTTCAAGATCAGTTCGCCCGTGCTGGGCAATGAGGCCAGCACGATCCGCGCGGTTTCCAGCACACCGGCGCCGAGGAAGGCGCGGGGAGCCATGATCCGTTCGCCTCCGGCAAGGTGCAGCGTGATGTCATTCGGCCCTTCTTCAAACCGTGTCACCACAGCGCCGGGGCGATAGCTGAAACCGGGATGCTGCCGTAGCTCGGTCAGCGTGTCTTTGGCGGACCAGATCAGCCCGAAAGGACATCCGTGCAAACACAATCCACAGCGGTGGCAACTGGGCGCAACTGCCTGTCGTGCCGCCCCTATGTGGACGCCGTGTTGTGTAAAATCCCCCCGCACCGTCGCCGCGCGTGTGAGCAGGGTTTCGGCTTGGCCAGAGAGTGGGATGGTTTGGCATCCCGCCATTGAAAAGGCAGGCATAAGCCTGTCCAGATCGTCGCTTTGGCCCGAGACGGGCAAAAACTCGGCCACAGCACGATAGTGTGGCGCCAGCTCATCGGCGCTGATCGGCCATCCAGCCATATCCTGCTGCCGGTAGGGCAATACCGCCGCCCCCCAAAGGTTGGACAGGCCACCCGCCGCGCGCGACGCGCGCAGGCCAAACCATCCCGGCGGATCGGCAAGGGTCGCAGTGGCGGGTTCCATCGCGAAATCTGACCCGTAGCGGCGCACCTGACCTTCGGGCGTTGCATATTGCGGCGCCATCCAGCGGTCACGCTCAGCCGCACCCCAACCCGCAGGATCTGTTGCCGCAAGCGCGTCGCGGCGTTGGATGGCGTCTGCCTCAAGCACCTTGCCACCGTCCAGCATCAGAACCCGGCGACCGCGTGCCAGCAAGGCCTTTGCGGTCGAGACCCCCGCGGGGCCCGAGCCAATGACAATATCCGCCCCGTCAGTCACGGCGAAATACGATCACATTGCCATCGCCCAGCGTGCCGCCAAAGCAGCGCAGCGTCTGCAAGACCGGCGCGTCGGACCTGTCGGCGGCACAGATGTCGGCCTGCAAGCCGACATTGGCATCAGCGGCAAGCTGCGGCACGTCTCGGAAATTCCGCTCTGGAAAGCCAACGACGAATATGATCGGACCGGGCGTTGCAGCGGCCTCAAGATATTCGTCATTCGTGAACAAGATCGGCCAGTCGGCGTTGTAATAGTCGCGGAAATCCTGCCCGGAATAGCCTATTGCATAGACCCGGTCGCCGGGCTGTCGTTGGCTTTCAGTGAAGGTATAGGCACCGGCAAGGTCTTGCTTTGGGAACTCATAGTTGCGCTTTGCCAGAAAGGCCGAGATGGCCACCATGGCGATGGTTCCGATCACAAAGAACGCCCGCGATACGCGTTCTCCGCCGATGAAATGGCCGATCAACGCACAGCAAAGCCGCACGCCCGCAACAATCAGCAACATCAAAAACCCGATGTCGACAAAGAAGAACCGCGGCCAGATGCGCATGCCAACGGCCATCAAAAGCCCGGCGGTCAAGACGATATGCACAAAGGTTGTCAGCGCAAAAAGTGGCGCGTCTCGATGCAAGGCCACAGCACCGAGAAAGGACAGTGTAAGAACGGCCGCACCCACCAGCGCTACAATTGGCCCGGCTTGTCCGATGCCGGTCCGGATCGCCTCAAACGCGGTCCAGATCGGATTTTGATATTCCTGCATCACATCCGTGGCCGAACTTTCAGACACGTTGGACACCGTCTCCAGCAGGCTTGGCAGCAGGGGCAGATAGATAAGGGCAGCAACAATGCCGCCAAGCATAAATCCCATCAGCGGCAGCCTGAAGACCTTGCCGTCAAGTCGGCCGCGTGCCGCGCTTGCGATCACAACGCCCAGCCAGACCACGCCCTGCGCCATGAAAAAGAACGCCCCGGTCAAATGCGTAAAGACAGCCGCCGCCAGACATAGCGCATAAAGGATCCACGTCTTGCGCGTCGGGTTCTTCATCCCACGCAGAAAAAACAACATCCCAAGTGCTGAGAAAAACGCGAGCCCTGTATATCCGCGCGCATTTTGGGAAAACCAGATCTGGTGATAAGACAGTGCCAACAAAAGTGTGGTCACATGCGCAATGGTTACCCCAGCCACATCGCGTGCCAGAACCCAGATCGCCACCAGAGTTCCCAAACCAAACAGCATGGCCGGAAGCCGGATCGCCCAGGGGTCATCGCCGAGGACCGACATTGACCCCTTAACGGCCAGATTGTGGAGGTAGTGGTGGTTCATCGAATAGCTTTGAACCATGTCGCCCCATCCAAGGTGCACATGCGTGACAAGCGTCTGGATTTCATCGTGCCACATCGGCGCGTTCAGACCATAGATGCGAAGCGCTGCGGCCAGCAGAAGGATCGCACAAAGCCAGAGGTAATCTTGTCTGCCAGAGCTTTGCATACCCGCCCCTTACTGCGCCATGGCGGCGCGTTTTTCCGCGACGATGTCCGCTATGATCTCGGACAAGGGCCTGCGAGGGCGAAACCCGATGGTGCGTTCAAGTTTGGACACATCTGGCAGGCGCCTTGCCATATCTTCGAAGCCCACGGGATAAACGCTTTCATATGGGATCAGCTGGATTTCGGAGGTTGAGCCGGTGGCGGCGATCACTTCTTCGGCCAGTTGGCGGATCGTGACCTCCTGATCATTGGCGACGTTGAAGACCTGTCCCAGCGCTTCGGGGGTGGCCATCAGCCGCACCAGCGCTTCGACGACATCGTGAACATGGCCAAAGCAGCGGGATTGTTCGCCAGTGCCGTGGACCATCAGCGGGCGGCCTTCGAGCGCGGATTGCACGAAGTTTGGCAGCACCATGCCGTAGCGTCCGGTCTGACGGGGGCCGGTGGTGTTGAAAAAGCGCAAGACCACTGCCGGAAGCTGGACTTCGCGCACATATGCAAGGGTCAGAAACTCATCAAGCTGTTTGGCCGACGCATAGGACCAGCGCAGGTTTTTTGTGGCGCCGATGGTCAGATCATCATCTTCGCTGAACGGGAATTTCGTAGCCTTGCCATAGACCTCCGAGGTGGACGCGATGAACGTCAACTTCTTGTCTTTCAAAGCGGCCTTCAGCACATTTTCGGTGCCATTTATATTGGTGAGGATCGAGCGGGACGGCTCATCCATGATCAGTTTTACGCCCACTGCGGCGGCCAGATGAAAGATCACATCCGCGCCGTCCGTCAGGCTTTGCACCAGCGAAGGGTCAAGGATCGTGCCTTCGACAAAGCGAAACCGGTTGTCCCCGGCAAGGGCGGCCATATTTTCGCGTCGCCCCGTAGAGAGATCATCCAATGCAGTTACCGAATGGCCCTCGGCGATCAGCCGTTCTGCAAGATGTGAGCCGATAAACCCGGCCCCGCCTGTAATCAAAATGCGCATCGTACCTCGCGTAAAACTCGTCTTTCCAATCGTTGCAGAGCCTAACACGCGCTTTTGCCAACGGCCATGGAGTTGTCGTGACTGGGCATCACCAAGAAACAGTATTCCCCAATCGCAGTGGTGGAGCGAATTTTGGGAACGAAAGCGGCGGGCGGATCGGCGATTCCCCCCACGGGCGCCAGATTTCGGCGTGAATCAGATATGATCGGCTCCAAAATGCGCACATATTCAACATTGTTCCCGTTTCGGGTACAACATTCCTGACTATCGGTGGCATGCTTGCGTGTCCTATTGTACATGTGCCAATTGCCAGTGGGCTGTGTTATTTTACTACGTCGCGAGACGTCTTACTGTAGGTTTGATTATGACCAATGCCTTTTCACTATACTCGGATTTGAAAGACCGGATTGCGCGCCGTGACGCACATGTAGCCACCGTTGGGCTTGGCTATGTCGGCTTGCCGCTGGCGCTTACGATCAGTGAAGTGGGCTTTGCCACAACGGGTGTCGATCTTAACCAAAGCCGTGTCGCGGCGATCAACGCTGGTGAGCGGGTTATTTCGTATTTTGCGGAAGACCGGATCCGCAACGCGGTGACAGGCGGCAAGTTTGCGGCAAGCGCCGATCCGGCGGATCTGGCACGTGCCGATATTATTCTGATCTGCGTGCCGACGCCTCTTTCGGCTGCACGTGATCCAGACCTGAGCTATGTAATCCGTGCCAGTGAGACGATTGCCGAATGGCTGCGGCCAGGTCAGCTGGTGGTGCTGGAAAGCACAGTCTGGCCCGGTGCGACCGCGTCCATCGTCAAGCCGATCCTTGAGCGGGGCGGGTTGCGCGCAGGCGAGGACTTCTTCCTTGCCTTCTCTCCGGAACGCGAAGATCCGGGCAATGAGACATTTACCACCCAGTCGATACCAAAGATCGTTGGTGCTGATGATGCGAAATCCCGCGAGCTGGTGGACCAGTTTTATGCTCAGATCGTAACAAAGACGGTGCCGGTCAGTTCGCTGGCCACCGCTGAGGCGGTCAAGCTGGTCGAAAACAGCTTTCGCACGGTAAACATCGCCCTTGTGAATGAATTGAAAGTCGCGATGGAAGCGATGGGTGTCGATGTCTGGGAAGTGGTGCGCGCGGCGGCTACCAAGCCGTTTGGCTACATGCCGTTTTACCCCGGACCCGGGATTGGCGGCGATTGCATACCAGTGTCGCCTGTATACCTGTCGTGGCGGGCGAAAGACGTAGGGTCCGCACTGCCGATCGTCGATCTGGCGCGGGCGAACAATGACGCAGCCCCCGATCTGATCGCTGGTCGCGTTGCGGTTGAATTGGCCAAGCACGGCGGTGTCGCTGTGAAGGACGCACGGGTGCTTCTTTTGGGCGTTGCCTACAAAAAGAACATCGAAGATACGCGCGAAAGTCCTGGGCTGGCCATTCTTAAACGCCTCGAAGAAATGGGCGCAGCCTGCGACTATCACGACCCCTATTTTCCAGTCATGCCGGTCACGCGAGACCATCCGACATTGGCCGGTCGCAAATCAATTGCTTTGACCGCCGAGGCCATCGCAGCTTACGACGCCGTCTTGATTACAACTGATCATACGGATGTCGACTATGCCTTGATCGCGGCGTCCTCATCGCTAATTCTGGACACACGCAACGTGTTTGCCTCGCTCGGAATTTCAATTGGGGCGGGGCAATTCGTTAAGATATGATATTTGAAGGGATGTTGGGTAACTTGTTGTTAATGTTGTATTTTATTGTGATTTCTGGCATCATTGGCCAGTGTCTATTATTAAGAAGCGATTCGTCGAGGGCGCGTATCCTGTGCGTGTGCATAAATAGAGTAAACAGCTAGAGGTTGAGTTCATTTACTGAGTGGTTCTCAAAATGACCATTAATGTAAACGAAAGCGTAACAAGTAGAAGGATTGGTTCCAGATGGCGCATAGAAGATCATATTTTTTTACAAGTTCGTTTTGAGACGGAACCCACAGCATGTATATTGGAGCGCGTAGGGTGAATATTGATTTACACATTCATTGGGAATGGCGGTGGTAATTATGCAGCAAGACAAAATGAGTCCAGTAGTCGTGATTGGCGGTGGGCCAGCTGGTTTGACCGCGGCCTATGAGCTGCAAAAGCGTAGCGACAAGCATATGCCCAAAGTCTACGAATCCTCGGCGATGGTCGGCGGCATTTCCCGCACGGAATCCAACAACGGATACCGGTTCGACATCGGCGGTCACCGCTTCTTCACCAAGGTCGAGGAAGTGGAAGAGATGTGGCATGAGGTGCTGAAGGATGACTTCATCACGGTACCGCGCCTGAGCCGGATCTACTACCGCGAAAAATTCTATGATTATCCGCTCAAGCTGTTCAATGCGCTGACCAATATCGGCCCCTACGAGTCGATGCGGATCTTGCTGTCCTACTTCAAGTGGCAGGTGCGTCCGTTCCGCAAAGAAGAAAGCTTTGAAGAATGGGTGATCAACCGCTTCGGTGGCCGACTCTACATGCATTTCTTCCGCAGCTATACGCAGAAGGTCTGGGGCATTAATCCCAAGGAAATCCGCGCAGACTGGGCCGCGCAACGGATCAAGAACCTGTCGCTTTTCAAAGCAGTCTGGAACGCGATTTCGGGCGCGAACGACACCACCAGCCTGATCGAAGAATTCCAATATCCGCGTTTGGGCCCAGGTATGATGTGGGAGCGCACGCAAGAGATTATCGAAGAGCAGGGCGGTGAAGTGCACCTGCGCTCTGAGGTAACCAAGGTCAACCGTAAGGGCAATCGCGTGTCGTCAATCGATGTCAAGCATTGGCATGAAGACGGCCGGGAGCCGGTGATGGAGCGTGTTGAGGGCGAACACTTCGTCAACTCGATGGCGCTGCGCGACCTGATCCATGCGTTCGATCCGCCACCGCCACCTGAAGTGATCGCGGCTGCGAACAAGCTGAAATACCGTGACTTTCTGATCGTGACGCTGGTTCTTGATCACGCGGACCCTTTCAAGGACAACTGGATCTATATCCATTCGCCCAAAGTAAAGGTCGGCCGGATCCAGAACTTCCGGGCATGGTCAAAAGAAATGCTGCCCGATCAGAACACCGCGTCGATTGGCATGGAGTATTTCTGCCAGGAAGGCGACGGTCTTTGGAACATGACTGATGATGAGCTGCGTGAACTGGCGTCGCAAGAGATCGAACAGCTTGATCTTGCCAAAGCCACGGACGTGATCGGTGCGGCGATCATCCGCCAGCCAAAGGCCTATCCGGTTTATGACGGCGAATACCGCGAAGCACTGGACGTTCTGGAAGAGTGGCTGATGTCGCTTGAGAATTTCCAGACGGTTGGTCGCAATGGCTTGCACCGCTACAACAATCAGGATCACTCGATGCTGTCGGCCATGCTTGCCGCCCGCAATATCCTGGGTGAAAGCCACGATGTCTGGACAGTCAACGTCGAACGCTCATACCATGAAGAGTTCGAAGTGAAAAAAGCGCCGTCAGGATCAGTGAAGGCTGCACTTGCCGCTGAATAGGACGATACGCGCGCTAAAGATGAGGCTGTGATGCGGCGATTGACTGACAGTATCTATGGGCTATGGGCCGTGTTGGCCCTGCCCGCCATCTGGTTTCTGGCACATTGGTTCGTATTGCACGGCAAGGTTGCGTTCGTCCCTTGGACGGGGCTTGTGTCATGCTGGTTCCTGATCCTGACGATGGCCATTACGCCATTGCAGTATCTGCTGGGGCCGATGCCTTGGCTGAAAAAACGGCGCCGGTATTTCGGTGTGGCGAGTTTTGGCTATGCAATGCTGCATCTCCTGTTCTGGCTGAGCAACGCCAATATGGGGGCGCTGGTTCGGTCCTTTCAGCGGATCGAAATCTCGACCGGCTGGGTTGCGATGGTGGTGATGGCGGTGCTGGCGGCGACCTCGTTCGACGGGGCTGTACGGCGGTTGGGACCGACGTGGAAAAGCATCCAGCGCTGGATTTATCCGATGGCCGTGCTGACGCTTATCCATTGGGCGATGACGACGCATTACATCATGGAAGTCGTGATCTATTGCGGGCCGTTGGTGTTGCTTTCGGGCTGGCGGATCATGCGGTACAGGAGCCGGATAAGCGGCACCTGACGGGTTTGTGCGCGCAAATCCGGCGCAATAACACCGCTTCTCAATACACTCTGGATAGCCGCTTTCGGATACGGCGCAGGTGGATGTGCGCGGGAATTTCGCCGTACCGCCCGCGTCTGGCATCCGTCGGGCACATGTCCCGCATCCGTCCCGACACGTTTCCGATTTGTGGTCTTCCTGATCGCGGACTACCTCGACCTTCACTTTGGTCACAATGGCTGCAAGCGCTTGAGCCTTGGCCGCGGTCAAAGCGGATCAGGCAATGCTGTTGTCCCAAGGTGAACGTGACATATTTTAGATCATCGCCCAATCGGTGAACTTCCACGGGACAGGCGCGGGCGCTGTGGGGCCGGGCTTGGGCTTTGGCGGGGGAGGGGCCTGACGGGTCATGGCGCTTTCCTTCTATACGGAAAGACATCGGGACCGATGAGGGCTGGGCCAATTCAGAAATCCTGATCTGGCAAGGTTGGTTTAATAGTCGTCCGGCCGGGATGCCGGTAGAGGAGAGGCTGGGACCCCGGCCGTTGTCACCCTTCGATCTCAGAACGTTTCGGGTCTGTAGTGACCCAGACGTCAGTCCAAAGTGGCTTGACGTCTGGCGCGTAAAATACCGCGTAACCCTGAAACGCCAAAACTCATAAATGTCTTTCATCAATGAAGGCAGCATAGCATCTTCGCGGGCCTGACGCAGGTCGGGATATCCCCACCATTCCCCCCGCGATGGTGCAGAGGCCTGATCTGCCCGGGTCGCGCGTGGTGGTTTGCCTCAGCGGCATTAATTTAGGCCAGAAATGCCGCGATCTGATCTTTCAGATGCAGCCGCTGCTTGCGCATCTCGGCGGTGTGAAAGTCATCCGTAGGTTCCACATTTGTTTCGGCCCGGTGAATGGCGCGATTGACCTCGTGATACGCATCCGAGAGCTTGCGGAAATGCGCATCAGTTTCTTTCAGCGCGTGGAGCTGATCGGTTTTATCCGGGAATTCTTCGGCAAGTTCATGCGGGGTGTTTTGGGACATAAGATACTCCTGTTGATGAGGTCATCAAGAGTATGGCTGGCGTGGGGGGAGTGTGCGTTGATTTGGGTCAAATCGAGTGGGATTGCAACAGAGGGCTGCGCCCGGACCGAGGGGAGGGCGAGAAGCGCCCGCCCCGTGGGGGCGGTTCGGGCGCTGCCCGGTTCAAGGGAACCGGGCGGGGAAATATGGTGAGGTGGGAATGTGCATTCCTCGTGCCGTTCGGAAAGGTGTGGAGTGTATGAATGCGCACGCAATTCATTCTTTGACCAAAGAGCGGACGGGCGGCCGAAGCCGCCCGACGATTACACGAATATCGCGATAATCGTAAGAACGAGTGCCAAAGTGCCGATAACATCGGCATAAGACACGCTCCCCTCCAATTTGAATGAAAACCGCATTGGGAATCCCTTAGCGATGCTCATCCGGATGAGCGATAAATATTCGCTCAGTACTTGTATACCGCCCTTAAATCGGCGGTTCCGGTTCCCCTATGATCACTTGGGGTTTCCGGGAGCGACGGGTGCCCAACGTACTATGTAGGACCGCCTTAGCCGTAGGCTGCTAAGCCCGCGACACAGCGCCGCTAGGCACTTCCTTTTTCGGGGGCAGGGTTCACCGTGTTCGCATAGCGAGTGGCTTACCTTCCCGGCAGTCGGCTCCGCCGACCTCCAAAGGTATGCACAATATATTGTTCTCTTATTGTTCCTGCAAGGGTGTTTTTCCTCAGGGAGGATTCACCGGATCAATAGATGGGTACACGGCCCTCGGCGTGAGCCGAGGGCGTTCGGCTCTGACGACCTTCCACCGGAAGGTCGTCAGGGCGCGCCTCACCTCGTAAATTTCTTATACTTCACGCGCTTCGGCTCAATCGAATCCGGTCCCAGACGCCGGACCTTGTCTTCCTCATAGGCCTCGAAGTTGCCCTCAAACCATTCGACATGGGCATCGCCTTCGAAGGCCAGAATGTGGGTGCAGAGGCGGTCCAGAAAGAAGCGGTCGTGCGAAATGATCACCGCACATCCGGCGAAATCGTCGATGGCGGATTCGAGCGCTTGCAGGGTTTCGACGTCAAGGTCGTTGGTGGGTTCATCGAGCAGCAGCACGTTGCCGCCGGCTTTGAGAAGCCGCGCCATATGTACCCGGTTGCGTTCACCGCCTGACAGGAGCCCGACTTTCTTCTGTTGGTCCGAGCCTTTGAAATTGAAGCTGGAGCAATAGGCGCGGGAGTTGACCTCGGCATCGCCCAAGACCACCACGTCAAGACTGTCAGAGATCGATTCCCAGACGTTTTGCGCCGGGTCCAGATCATCGCGCGACTGGTCGATATAGGAAAGCTTGACCGTATCGCCGATGGTGATGGTGCCGCTGTCGGGCTGTTCCTGACCGGTGATCATCTTGAAAAGCGTGGTTTTACCCGCGCCGTTCGGCCCGATGATGCCGACAATCGCGCCGGGGGGGATCGAGAAGTTGAGATCCTCGATCAACAGCTTGTCGCCCATGTGTTTTTTGAGGTTCTCGACCTCGATCACCTTGCCGCCAAGGCGTGGCCCGTTGGGGATGATGATCTGGGAACGACCCACGCGTTCCCGTTCAGATTGATCGGCCATTTTGTCATAGGCGTTGATGCGGGCCTTTTGCTTGGCCTGACGCGCCTTGGCCCCTGCGCGGATCCATTCGAGTTCTTTTTCCATGACCTTCTGGCGCGATTTGTCTTCGCGGGCTTCTTGGGCCAGGCGTTTGGCCTTTTGTTCAAGCCAGGCGGAATAGTTGCCCTCATAGGGAATGCCGCGTCCGCGTTCGAGCTCCAAGATCCACGAGGTGATGTCATCGAGGAAGTAGCGGTCATGGGTGACGATCAGGATCGTGCCCGCATATTCGATCAGGTGCTTTTGCAGCCAGGCGATGGTTTCGGCATCAAGGTGGTTGGTCGGTTCGTCGAGAAGCAGCATGTCGGGGGCTTCGAGCAGCAGTTTGCACAAGGCCACGCGGCGACGTTCGCCGCCCGACAGCGTGTCGACATTGGCCTCATCGGGTGGGCAGCGCAGGGCTTCGAGCGCGATGTCGATCTGGCTGTCGAGATCCCACAGGTTCTGCGCGTCGATTGTGTCTTGGAGGGCGGCCATTTCGTCGGCCGTCTCATCCGAGTAGTTCATGGCAAGATCGTTATAGCGCTCAAGGATCGCGGTTTTCGCGGCGACGCCGAGCATCACGTTTTCGCGCACGGTCAGCGCTGGATCAAGGTAGGGTTCTTGCGGCAAGTAGCCGACCTTGGCACCTTTGGCGGCCCAGGCCTCGCCCTGAAAATCCTTGTCTATCCCGGCCATGATCCTGAGGAGCGTGGATTTGCCCGAGCCGTTGACGCCGACAACCCCGATTTTGACGCCGGGCAGGAAGTTCAGTTTGATGTTCTCAAAGCATTTCTTGCCGCCGGGATATGTTTTGGACACACCGTCCATGTGATAGACGAATTGATAAGATGCCATGGGTGGTGCCCTTTTTTCTGCGCGGTCAATCAGAGTTTGCCTGCATGTAACCGGACGCGGGCAGTGGTGCAATGGCGACTGCGCACTGGCAAGCCCAATCACTGTGCGGTAACGTGAACGAATTGGCCGAAACTAAGGGGTTCGCTTGTGGATGACGCCGGCAGAGAAAGGCGCCCATGCGTCACGACCGGGCGCATGTTTGGCTGGGCCATCGCATTGACGATTCTGCTATCTTCTTGTGCGTCCACCCGCAATTTTGCCGCTGCGCCGAACCTGTTTCGCATTCCGGGGCTATATCCGGACGCCCAGATTGAGGTCGCCAAGCGCACGGCAGATGCGACGCTGTATTATGTGACGGATCGCCAGATTGAAGGCCACAGCGTTGATGGGCTGGTTTACAATGAGCGCCGCTCGCCTTCTATGGCGCTGGGGCGTGTGACTGCATCGTTTGGATCCGGTGTCACCTGGGAGGAGTTGAGAGATGTCAGCTCTGGTACGGGCAACTCCGGCAAGATCCGCCTGTCGCTGAACACCGCACAAGAGCTTGTCCGGTTCATGCCCGTGCCGTTGCCCTATGCAGATCAAGGTGGCGACGTGGTTGTTGAATATGATGCGGCGGCAGATCACAGACGTCACATCGCAGAGTTTCGGCGGGAAATCGGTGACGCGTTGCGCGGGAGCAGGCGGAAAGAAGTCACGGTATTTGTGCATGGTTTCCAGAATAGTTTTGAAGATGCCGGTGAGACCATGGCGAATATCTGGCACTATTCCGGACGTGTCGGAGTGCCGATTTTCTATTCATGGCCCGGCAATAATAACGGGCTGTTCGGGTATTACCGTGATCAGGTGTCCGGCGACTACACGATCTATCACCTGAAAGAATTTCTGCGAAATCTTGCGGGTGTTCCGGAGTTGGAGAATATCAATCTGATTGCACATAGTTTAGGCACGGATATTGCGACCGACGCGCTGCGGGAACTCATACTGACCGAGAGGGCGGCGGGAAGAAACCCGCGAACATCACTTAAAATTTCCAATCTTATTCTTGCAGCGCCCGATATCGACTATGGCGTTGTGACACAGCGGCTGATCGCAGAGCGGTTTGGACCTGCATTCGGGCAGATGACCGTTTACATCAACCGAAATGACAGTGCTTTGGCGTTGGCCAGACGATTGGCATCCGGCGCGCGATTTGGAGCGTTGGAGCCCGAAAAGCTAGAATACTATGATCGTCTTGCCCTCAATCTATTTCGCAACGTGGACTTCGTGGATGTCGAACAGGTGGTCGGCAATACGAGCCATTCGTACTTTCGCAGTAACCCCGATGTGCTGTCGGATATTAGCCTGATCTTGCAGACTGGTGCCAAACCCGGCAGCGAACAACGTCCGCTTGAACATTTGTCGGGAAACTTTTGGGCGATGCATGTGGGGTATCCGTACGAACGCCGGTCTGAAATCATTCGTGAAAGGGATTCTGACCGATAGGGGACCTTGACCAGGAAGCAGAGCACCGATTGGCTAAAAGAATGTTCTGCATCTTGAGACCCGTTTCGGCACCGGGCATGGTGTGTACCAGTATTGGCCGGTCGTGGCAGTGCATCACGAATGGATGGTGAAACTAATATGCGTGAAGCATTTCCGGTGGCTTTGCCCCATATGACAATCGGCCTTCTGGGCGGGTCTTTCGACCCGGCGCATCGGGGGCATGCCCATATCAGCCGGGAAGCCCTTAAGCGGTTTGGGCTGGACCGTGTCTGGTGGCTGGTGTCACCGGGCAATCCATTGAAGCCCAACCCGCCTGCGCCTTTGGGCGAGCGTATTGCGCGGGCACGGGCGGTGATGGATCACCCCCGTGTTATCGTCACCGATATCGAGGCGCGGATGGGCACCCGATATACCGCAGCCACCTTGCGCCGTTTGATGGCGCTTTATCCGGGCGTGCGCTTTGTGTGGTTGATGGGGGCTGACAATCTGGCGGGCTTTCATCTCTGGAAGGACTGGGACTGGATCATCACCCATGTGCCAA
>JBARVN010000046.1:0-13946 GCA_049646285.1 Albidovulum sp.
GGGCGCAACCCGGTCAGCTGGCTGATCCCCTGCCACCGCGCCTTGCGCAAATCCGGCGGGCTGGGCGGCTATCACTGGGGGCTGCCGGTCAAACGCGCGATGCTCGCGTGGGAAGCTGCGCGCCACGACGCCTGAACCTGCTCACGCAAGCGTGATGCGCGGATTGCCGCCAAAGCTGCAATTCGCCACGGGCGTTATTGCCTAACAGTCGGTATTCTCCCAGCTAGTGAGCAGTAAAACAAATCGGAGCAGCGAACATGCGTTTCACGAACCTTCTTCTTGCGGGCACGGCCTCAGCCCTTCTGTTGGCCGCCTGTACACCGGTCGATACCTATTCCAACGACCCCAATCAGCGCACGCGGGAAGGCGCGCTGACCGGCGCCGGAATTGGCGCATTGGCCGGAATCCTCACCGCAGATGGCAGCCAGAACAAGCTTCGTCGTGCCGCTGCAGGTGCTGCGATCGGCGGCCTTGCCGGTGGTGTCATCGGCAACAACCTCGACAAGCAAGCCGCCGAACTGCAAGCCGAAGTCAGCGACAGCCGGATTCAGATCATCAACGAAGGCAATCAGCTGCGTGTTGTGCTGCCCGATGGCATCCTCTTCGCGACCGACAGCGCGACGGTGCAGGCCTCGGTGCAAAATGATCTCTACGCGGTGGCGGACAACGTCAATCGCTACCCCAACACCCGCATAGAAGTCGTGGGCCATACCGATAGCGACGGGTCGGCATCCTACAACGTCGACCTCTCGCAGCAGCGCGCCAATGCGGTCGCGGCCGTGTTGCGCAATGCAGGCGTATCCGGGGGCCGGATCCGCGCCTACGGAGTGGGCGAAGACCAGCCAGTTGCCACCAACTACACAGCCGCAGGCAAGGCGCAAAACCGTCGGGTTGAGATCTTGATCATCCCCACCGGCTGATCTCTCGGCGTCAAACACATCTTGGGCCGGGCCATCAGCGCCCGGCCTTTTTTGTTGCGCCAGCCGCCGCGTGGTCATACATCTTGACCAATTGCGGCGCACCGCGTTTGTGTCAAAGCCGCAAAAGCGCAACCGGGAACGTGTTATGCCATTTCAAAAGGTCGAGCCGGAAAAACTTTCCCATACCGTGCGCCGCCAGATCGAAACGCTGATCTTGCAAGGCATTTTGCGGCCGGGTGAACGCCTGCCCTCTGAACGAGAGCTGTCGGACAGGCTGGGCGTCTCCCGCCCCTCCTTGCGCGAAGCCGTGGCAGAGCTGCAAGAGGTGGGCCTTCTCACCTCCCGCGCCGGCGCTGGCATTTATGTGGCCGAGGTTCTCGGCTCCGCTTTTTCGCCAGCCCTGGTTAAACTCTTCGCAAGCCATGATGAGGCAGTCTTTGACTATCTCTCCTTCCGGCGTGACCTCGAAGGGCTGGCAGCCGAACGCGCCGCCAGACTTGGCTCCGAAACAGATCTGCAGGTTGTGGCGGCGATTTTCCAGAAAATGGACTCCGCCCACCTGAAACGAAACCCGGACGATGAAGCGCGGCTCGATGCCGAATTTCACATGGCCATCATCGAGGCCAGCCATAATGTCGTGATGCTGCATATGATGCGTGCCATGTTCGACCTGTTGCGCCAAGGCGTTTTTTATAACCGCCAGATCATGTTCAAACAGCGCACAACCCGCGGGGCGCTTCTGGACCAGCACCGGGCCATCAACACCGCCATCCAGGCCCGTGATCCCGCAGGCGCGCGCGCGGCTGTCGAGGCGCATCTGACCTATGTGGAACAAGCGCTCGAAGATGACCGCAAAGCCAGCCGTAACGAAGCCGTGGCCCGCCTGCGCTACAAGCACGAACAATATCGCGGCTAAAGCGTTTCGTGGCATGTTGGAATAACATGTAACAGAATTCGAATGGCTATTGGCTCAGCCATGCTGATTTCCACTTGGTCTAAATATCCCGGGGGTGTGGGGGCAGCGCCCCCACTCGGATCGGCGCGCGGCACGCGCGACGATCCTTGCCACCCAAAAAGCCGGGGCAAAGCCCCGGCCAATATTTCTTTGCAAAGCCGACAGACAGTCTACCAGCCAAGGCCAACGCTTAGTGCAGCTTGGTCTCAACCTCACCAATTGCGGCATCCACAAGCTTTCCGCGCTCCGCAGCGCTCATCTGCTTGGCAATCAGATCACCGGCGGCCGCCACAGCCACCGATACGGCCCGGTCGCGGATTTCGCGCACCGCCGCCGCCTCGGCCGAGGCGATCTGATCATGCGCGGCCGTCAGGCGCCGTGCGATCGACGCTTTCAGATCCGCCTTCGCCGTTTCCGCAGCCGCCGTCGCATCGCGCTTGGCCGCCTCAACGATCCGGTCAGCCTGTTCTTGCACTTCCTTGTGCTTACGCTCGTAAGACGCAAGGATCGTACGGGCCTCATCGTGCAAAGCGCGGGCTTCATCCAGATCGGCTTTGATGCCCAATGCGCGCTTGTCCAGAAGCCCGCCCAAGAGTGCGGGCACCTTCAGATAGACCAAAACCGCGACGAACAGCAAAAACGCGATCATGACCACGAAATCGGTGTTGCGCAGCGACACGAACGGACCGGTTGCGGCCATAGCCGGTGTCGCACCCAAGCTGAACAGAGCCAAAAGAATTTTCATCGTCTTATCCTTTCAGCCTGGTGCTGATCGCCGCAGTGATCGACTTGGCATCCGCCTTGGCGCCAAAGGCCGCCAGGATTTCTGCTGTTGTCGCCTTGGCAACCTCGGTCACGTTTGCCACTGCGCCCGCGCGGATCTCATCGATATGCCGGGCACTTTCTGCGGCTTTTGCGGCGATCTCTGCATCGGCCTTGACAATCGCCTTGTCCAGATCCTTTTGAATGACCAGCCGCGCCTCTTCGACGATTTTATTCGCCTCATTGCGCGCATCGATCAGCGACTGGTTATAGGCTTTCTCAGCCTCATCGGCTTTTGCCTTCAGCTCTTCGGCTGCGGCAATATCGTTGGTGATCGTGCCTTGACGATCTGCCAAAATACCACCGATCCGGGGCAGCGCCACACGGCTCAGCACCAGATAAATCACGATTAATGCGACCAGAAGCCAGAAAATCTGGTTCGGGAACGTCGCAAAATCCAGCTGCGGCATGCCGACGGATTGCGTCGCGTGCCCGGCGGCTTCTGCACCGTGGCCTGCAGCTTCGGCTGCCGCTCCGGCGACCTCTTGCGTTGTGTTTGCCATCTTGGCCCCCTCGAAACCCGGATTACATCCCGGATGGGCGCACCTGCACCCATCCGGCCGTAAGGATGGTTCTAAAGGATCAGACCGCGAACATCAGCAGAAGGGCAACGAGGAACGAAAAGATCCCCAGCGCTTCTGCGAACGCGATACCGATGAAAAGCGTGGCGGTCTGGCCAGCGGCTGCCGACGGGTTGCGAAGCGCACCTGCCAGGAAGTTGCCAGCGACGTTGCCCACGCCGACGGCTGCGCCGCCCATGCCGATCGAGGCAAGGCCTGCGCCGATGAATTTACCAAGTGCTGCTGCTGCTGCGAGTTCCATGATGATCTCCTTACGGTTTGGAATTTAGTGTTGGTTTCGATGTCTGACCTTAGTGGTGCGGATGCAAGGCATCCTTGAGATAGACGCAGGTCAGGATGGTGAAGACATAGGCCTGAATGAAAGCCACGAGGATTTCGAGCCCGTACATCGCCGTGATCGCGATGATCGACAGGGGTGTGACCACAACACCGATGCCCGACAAAAGGATCAACGGTGCAAAGGCCGCAAAGACTTTGATCACGGCGTGGCCGGCCATCATATTGCCGGCAAGACGGATCGAATGGCTGACAGGACGGACGAAATAGGAAATGATCTCGATCAATGCCAGAACCGGACGCAGCGGCAATGGGGCAGACGACACCCAGAAAAGGCCCAGAAACCCTGCGCCATTCTTCACAAAGCCCACGATGGTGACAGTCAAGAACACGGCCATGGCCAGCACTGCCGTTACCGCGATATGCGATGTGGCCGTAAACGCCTTTGGCAACAGTCCAAGAAAGTTCGAAAAGACAATGAAACAAAATACGGTGAAGATATAAGGAAAGAACTTCAACGCGTCCTTGCCTGCCACATCTTCCACCATCTTGTGGATAAAGCCGTAGGCCAGCTCGGCAATCGACTGGATCCGGCTTGGCACAATGGCGCGCCCCCGGGTGCCCAACACGAAAAGCGCAATGATTGCCAGCACCGTTATGGTCATCCACAGCGTCACATTTGTGGGGGTGAACATGCCAACCGTGTCGCCGCCAAACAGCGGCTTCACGATGAACTGATCCATCGGATGGAATGTTAGACCTTCGCCCTGCGCTTCGCTTGCCACGTCTAGTCCCCTTCGTCACCTGCGGGCGAACCCGCCTGATTTGCCCTCTGAATTTCCTGCGCGGTGCGAAGCATCGTCTTCACTCCGGCTATGAAGCCCAGAAATATAAACAGCACCAGAAAGATCGGCAGGGTCCCGAAAACCCAGTCCAGCCCGTATCCGATGCCAAAACCAATGCCCAACCCGGCCACCAGCTCAATCACCATCCGCCAACCTTGGCTGGCGGCAGAATAATGTTCGTCCACGCGGGGGGCGGGCGCGCTTGCCTTCCTTATCTCTGCCAGCCGCTCTTCGAGCGCCTTCAGACGCGCGGGATCGGGTTCACCAGACATAAGAATTGCCCCCTCGGACAGTCGTGGGATGACTAGTGCGCTCCGCCTCTCGAGTCAATGCGGCACGCAAACCGGGAATTATTGCGCAACATATTGAAATATATTAGTATAATAATTCGCAGGCTTGGCCCAGCCCGCAAGCGTTGCCTGCACGGCGTGATTTCCATGCGCCGCGCGATATTCAACCAATCGGTTAAGGATCAAATGGCCGGTGGTCTGCGCAGCATCGCCACCAAGCGCCCGTCGATCAGCAAGAGCCCCGCAAAGATCGCGATCATGCCGAAAAGATGCGCAGGCAATATCGCCTCGCCAAGCACCGTCATGCCCAAAAACACCGCCGATACGGGCGCGATAAAGGTCACCGTCGAGGATGTCGTGGCCCCCACGCGCGGCAAGAGCCAGTATAGGACAATAAAGGCCGCCGAGGTCAGGACAAAGCCGATCATGGCCAGCGCGCCCCATGTCTCGGGCCGGGTGATGACCGGCACGCCTTCAAACCCCAGCGCCACCGGCAGCATCAGCAAGGTTGCCCCGCTCAGCGACCAACCGGCCACAACCGTGGGCTCAATCGCCTTAAAGCGCCGCGCCATATTGCTTGCCACACCGTAACAAAGCGGTGCAGAGGCGGCCATGATAATGGCCCACAGCTCCGCGCCAACCCCACCGCGCAACACCGGCAGCGACAAGATCGCGATCCCGGCAAAGCCCACCAACACACCGGCTGACTTTGCCGCCGTCGCGCGCTCTCCGCCGGGCCACAGGTGCGATACGATCACCACCATCACCGGCGTCATCGCATTGATGATACCCGCAACCCCACTGGGAATATGGCGCTGACTGAACGGATAAAGTGCAAATGGGATCGCAAAGAAAAGGCAGCCCAGAAACATCAGCCGCAGCACGGTGCTGGCAGGCAGTCGCATCGGTTTACCAGTCCCCAACGCCCAGACCCAGCACCCAAGGGCGCCCAGACCCACCCGGCCCAGTGACACGGTCAGCGGCCCCAATTCACGCAACAAGATCGCATTGAACAAAAAGGATGAGCCCCAGCCAATGCCCAATGCTGCGATCAGCAGCCAATAGCGTTGCGTCACAGGCACGGCCCTCCTCTATTCCGGCACTGAACGCCAGCCCCGGCGCCAAGTCCACCCGAAAACCGCGCATTCGGAGGATGAATTGTCCGCGCCAGGACCCCGAAACCTGATCGCGGCCACGGGCGCGCTTTCCCAATCGCATTCAAGCCGCTATTCAGGGCCTTATGACACTCGACACCATCTTCGCAGCCCTTGCCGATCCGACACGCCGCGCGATTCTCGTGATGCTGCTCGAAGATGACATGGCCGTCACCGATGTGGCCCATCCCTTTGAAATATCGCTGGCCGCAATCTCCAAACATCTCGCGGTTCTGGCCGATGCCGGTCTGATCAGCCAGGAAAAACGCGGTCGCGTGAAATGGTGCAAACTCGAACCCGACGCGATGCGCGAAGCCACGGTGTGGATCCAGGGGTTCGGCCAGCTCGACCCGCTGGACTTCGACGCGTTCGAACGGTTCTTGCAAACCGAACTACCCGCGTCAAACTAAAGCGCGCCTGCGTTTCCACTTGGGTCAAATATCCCCGCCGGAGGCTCTGCCAGTGCAGCCGCAAAGCCTGCACGGGATCACTGCGTACGCGCATCATCCTTTAACAGCATTACAAGGGCCATTCCGGTCAACCCGACGCCCGCCAGCACCACAAGCGGCAGCCCGCCCTGCCCCAATGCGAACTGCCACAAGATCACCCAGGCGGGTGTCAGGTACGTATAGGCCATGACTTTCGAGGATGGCAGGCGCAGGCTGGCAAATTGCAACAAAACAAAGGTCGCGGCACTGGCAAAAACCGCCGTATAGGCCAGGGTGATCCATACAATCGTCGGCAAGGCACGCCAATCCGTCGCCCGAATATCGCCCCAACCAAAGATTGTCAGAATGATGGTTCCCGCCACAAGCGCGCCAAAACTGAAAACCGTGGCGCTTTCTCCCCGGTTCAACCGTCGCACCAGCGGCGTGTAAAGCGCATGGGCCGCGCAGCCGACAAAATAAATTGCCTCGCCGCGGCCCAGATCCATCCCCAGCAGGGCTTGCAAATCGGCGCGGAAAATCACCCAGATCGCCCCCAATGCGCCGATGCTCAGCGCGCCCGCTATGCGCGGCGTCGTGATCTGCCCCAGCAACGCCCACCCAAACCCCGCCGACAAGATTGGCGTAAGGGTGAACACTGCCGCTGTCGACACCGGCGGCGCGGTTTTCAATCCCTCGAACATAAGCACAAAATAGGCCGCCATCAGGACACCCAGCACCCCATAGCGCCAAGGCGCATGAAATGCCCGGCGTGACACCCCGGACGTGGCCAGTGCCGCCACCCCAATGATAACGCTCGCCACTGCAAACCGCAGCGCCGTAAAGGCTATGGGCGATACCATATTGGCCATTTGCCCGCCCAGTGCGAAGGATCCCGCGACAAGCGCAGAGAAACTGAGCATCGCCAGATGGCCGCGCGATGCTGGCGTCATCAGCTCAGCCCATACCACATGCGCGCATGTCTTCTTTCACCGCCTTCAAGAACAGCTGGATCCGCGGCGTGCGATGCAAATCAACATGGGTCACAAGCCAAAGCTGGCTGTCCCAGTCACTGCGTGCAGGCAGGGCCTCGATCAAAGCCGGATACTCCTCGGCCACGATCGCCGGTAAAAAGCCCATTGCGGCGCCTGACTGCACAGCATCAAGCGCGATAGACTGCTCATTCGTGCGAAACGTAATCACATCGATCGGCACACGCGCTGCAAGCCAGCGATAAAAGGGGGCGCGGCTATCAGGGTCAGCTGGCCCGACAAAGCGGTGCCCCGACAGATCTGCCTCATCTGGCGACCCATGAGCCTTGATATATGCAGAACTGGCGTAAAGGCCGTGACGAAATGTGCAAAAAGGCTGCACAACATTGTCGGGTTCTTGCGGTCGTCCGCCGCCCCGGATCGCCACATGGGCTTCGCCATACTCCAATCGAAACAGGCGGGCGTCGGAAATATAGCGGACTTTCAACCCCGGATACTCCGCCTGAAGTCGCGCCAGCGTCGGTATCATTATCTTCTCCAGTCCCGGCAAAGACGTGATCACCAGTTCGCCCGAAATATCGGTTGCAGATCCTGTGATGCGCGCCGCCAGATGGGAAAACTGATCTTCGGTCGTTTGGGCCACTTTCAGCAGCTCCAACCCGGCTTCCGTGGCTGTGTAGCCGCGTGCATGGCGCTGAAATAACTTGGATCCAAGCCGCCCTTCCAACGCATCAACATGCCGGATCACCGTCGCATGATGCACGCCCAGCGCTTCTGCAGCACCCGACACTGTGCCAATCCGGGCGACCTGAAAGGCGGTGCGGATTTCATCCCAGTTATCAAAGGCCATCTTGATTGTGCATCCATCAACAGTTTTGCGGTATTTTCTCGCTTTATGTTCGAAAATGCAATCGTGATTTCGGCCGCCAATACACAATTGGCAAGAATCCGACAATGGCACGCACCAAACCCATCCACATTCTTCGTATCGACAGCGCCGTCAAAGCCGAAGTGCCCATCTCCCGTAGATCGACGGGAAATGGATCGGGGCGGTTTACACAACGGTCGCAGATTACAACGCGGATCTAGTCACGGTTGCAATCAGCTATGGGTCCCGGACATCCCTTCTTCCATTGCCTCAACAAAGCGGGTGATCCGGGCGGGCGTTGCGTCGGAAAAGCCAATCACAAGACCTGTTGGCTGATGCGAAATGCCAAAGCCTGAAAGTCGCGCAGGGCTGAACCCATGTCTGTGTAGAACCTGATGACAAGCAGCCTCGCGGGCAGCGCCTTCAAACCGGATTGCAAGCTGCACACCACCATCGGGCAGCGCCACGCTCAGCGCTGTTCCAAACCGAGCTTGCAGCGCGGTTACAAATGCGTCCCCACGCTCGGCATAGGTCCGCGCGATACGCCGCAGATGCGCGCGGTATTGGCCGGCACGCATCATTTGGGCAAGGGCTGCCTGACTATGGACATTGGCCCCCAGCCCCAGATTGCGCTGCGCCCGTCTGAGCGGGTCGATCAACGCGTCGGGGATCACCGCCCATCCCAGCCTCAAACCCGGCATCAGCGCCTTGGCAGGTGTGCCAAGATACACGGCTTCACCTTCGCAACTCAGCGGATGCATTGCGGCTATCTGCTGCCCACGCCATTGAAACTCACCGTCATAATCGTCTTCGATGATCACCGCACCTTGGGCGCGGGCGCGCGCCAGAAATTCGATCCGGCGCTGATGGGACAACCGGCCACCCAGCGGATATTGGTTTGACGGCGTCAGATAAATCAATCGCAGGTCCGGCGCATCAGTCAACGCGGCAGGATCAGCCCCCGCAGCGTCGGTCGGCAAAGGCCACAGACGCAGACCCGCGCCCAAAAATGCAGCCCTCGCACCCGCATAACCGGGATCTTCCAGCGCGGCTGACTGGCCCGGATCAGCGATTGTTTGTGCCAACAGTGCAAGGGCGGCCTGTGTCCCTGGTAAGATCAGAATTTGATCCGGCTGCGCCGCGACACCGCGATCAGATCGAAGCCGCTCAGACAAGGCTGTGCGCAGCGATGTCAGCCCATGGTAGTCACCATAGCCAAAGGCCGCACCTTGGTGCTGGCGGGCGGCCTGTCTCAACGCGCGCGCCCAAAGATCAGAAGGAAAGAGATCGGCATCGGGGCATCCGGGCGCCATCACACCATCGCGCGCAGCACCGGCAAGGGCGCGCGGATCTTCGGCCAGGGCGGCACCGCGCGCTGACAAGGCGTGCGCGCCACCATTTGAGACCGGTTTGGTGCGGGTGGGGGTGTCTGCGTATTGCACCTTGGGGGCAGCACCCGCACGCGTGTCGATCAACCCCTCGGCACGCAACAGATCATAGGCCGCAATCACCGTGTTGCGCGACAGACCAAGGACAGCGGCGGCAGTGCGGGTCGAAGGCAATACATTTCCGTCGGCCAATCGCCCGGAACGGATGGCATGCATCAGCGCTTGGTAGAGCCGTGTCGCAAGCGCAGGACCCGGCGCCACGAAAAGGGCCGGATCGATGATCGTCGTTAAAACTGGTTCTGCAATTTTTGTCATTACTGGATCTTTTTAAGTACCATATGCCTTGATAGGACCGGCGGCAAGACAATTGAAAGGCCAGAAATGTCACGCACACGCAAAACCCCGCCGCCCGAGATGCCGAAATTCGCCCGCGCGCGCAAACCGGATCGCGCCACCTATGACCGCGCCCGCATCGACCCGATCCTGAAGGCCGGGCTTGTGGGTCATTTTGGCTTTGTGGCCGAGGGCCGCCCCATGGTCATCCCAATGGCCTATGCGCTGGATGGCGACCGGATCTTTCTGCACGGTGCCAGCAAGACACGGGCGATCAAAGGCACCGCAGGTCTGCCGGGGTGCCTGACAGTCACCTTGATCGACGGTTTGGTTGCGGCACGCTCAGCGTTCCACCATTCGGTCAACTACCGGTCCGTACTGGTCCATGGCACCGCCCACGCAGTCACCGACCCGGATGAATTTGACCGGGCATTGCAACTGATCACAGAACATCTGTTGCCGGGCCGCTACGCAGAGGTCCGCCCAATCACGGCGCAAGAGCGCAAAGCAACCGGCGTATTGGAACTGCGCATTGATGCGGCCAGCGCCAAAATCCGTTCCGGGCCGCCGGTGGATGATGATGAGGACCACAGCCTTGGCCTTTGGGGCGGCATCTTGCCCATCACAACCGCACTTGGACGCGGTGTGCCAGACGGCCATACGCCCGCAGACATGGCAGAACCGCCATCGTTCTCTCAGGCCCGTATGCGCTTTTCCCGCTAGCAGGTTAGGCCGCGTTAATGTGCGCGCGGCCCAACCAGACCACCCGACGTAAACTTAGGCTTTCGCACGGATTTTTTGCAAAAGCGGCATCAGATCCGCCATTTCCGGACCGTGTGGCTGACCGGTCAGCGCGTGGCGCAGCGGCATGAACAGCCCCTTGCCCTTGCGCCCGGTCGCCTCTTTCACAGCCGTGGTCCACTCGGCCCAAGTGCTGTCGGTGTAGGGGCCTGCGGGCAGCATCGCCATCGCTTGCGCCACGAAATCGGCGTCCTCAGCCGCGATCACCGGCTCAGCCCCGTCGCGGCAAAGCACCCACCACGCGTCCAGATCATCCAACACGGTGATGTTCTTCGCGGCAACCCGCCAGAACCGCTCGGCCAGCGCTTCAGGCACGCCCAAACCTGCAATCCGGTCTTTCACGGCATCAAACGGCAGCACTTGATTGCGCGCCCGCGTCAGCGGCATCAGATCTTCGGCGTCGAATTTGGTCGGCGCCGCCCCAAACTGGCTTAGATCGAAGCCCTCGGCGATTTCATCAAGCGACATCATCAGCTCAACCGGCTGGGACGACCCCAGTCGCGCCATCAGGCTGAGCAGCGCCTCTTTCGCCACGCCTTTTGCGCGCAGGTCGCGTAAGGAAAGCGTGCCCAGACGTTTGGACAGCCCTTCCCCGCCCGGCCCCGTCAACAAGGAGTGATGGGCAAAGGACGGCGGGGTGCCACCGATCGCTGTCATGATCTGCACTTGCGTCGCGGTATTGGTCACATGATCAGCGCCGCGCACGATATGGGTGATCTGCATGTCGATATCATCGACCGACGAGGCAAAGGTGTATAGCACCTGCCCGTCCGCCCGGATCAATACCGGGTCCGAGACCGAGGCCGTGTCAATCGACACATTGCCCAAAATGCCGTCCATCCATTCGGTACGCGCCTGATCCAGCTTGAAACGCCAATAGCCGTCGCGCTCGGCGCGCAGCGCATCTTTTTGATCCGCTGTCAGGGTCAGGCCTGCGCGGTCATAGACCGGCGGGCGGCTCATGTTCAGCAATTTCTTGCGCATGAGATCCAGTTCCGTCGGCGTCTCAAACACCTCATAAAGATCGCCCGTCCCCCGCAGGGTCTCGGCCACCTCGGCGTAGCGGCCCAGCCGTTCGGATTGCCGCTCAACCCGGTCCCAGGTCAGACCCAGCCATTCAAGATCTTGCTTGATACCGTCAACATATTCCTGCTTGGAACGTTCTTGATCGGTATCATCCAGCCGCAAGATGAACTGGCCGCCGGTTTTGCGGGCAATGAGATAGTTCATCAGCGCGGTGCGCAGATTGCCCACATGGATATAGCCAGTGGGCGATGGGGCGAAACGGGTCACGGTCATGGAATGCACTCCTCGGGCGCACTCCTCTTTCATATGCCCGGCATTTTGTCCATATGATGCGCGTAACAGGAGAGCGGGATGAATGACTGGCTGGGGCGCGCGGCGCCCGATCTTGCGGTGATTGAGACGATGGCACGCGCCACAATCGCGGATCTGCCCCCGGCCTTTGCCGGTCCTGCGGGCATGATCTTGCTGCGCGTCACGGATTTTGCGCCGGATGAGCTGTTGGAAGATATGGATGTCGAGAACCCGTTTGAGCTGACCGGGATCTACGACGGTATCCCCATGACGGAAAAATCGGTGATGGATGTCGCGGACCGCCCCGACATGATCTGGCTGTTCCGCCGCCCGATCCTCGATGAATGGGCAGAACGCGGCGATGTCTCGCTCGGTCAACTGGTGGCGCATGTGATGGTCCACGAACTGGCGCATCACTTCGGCTGGTCTGACGACGACATCGCCAGGATTGACCGGTGGTGGGAATAGGTATGGGACAAAGCCATCTAAAGCTTTGATGTCAGACAGCGTCAGATGCGCGCGACTGAACGCCAAACGCTAAAGCATGCAGGCTTTCAGCTTTGCCGCCGTGTCGAACATCAGCGGAATATCCTTTTCAAGATCCGCGATGCTTTTCCGTGTTGTCAGCGCATGCGTCGACAGGCAGGCGATCAGCGCGCCTGAATCTGCAAAGATGGGCACAGCTGCGCCAACCATGTCGTCGAACCATTCTTCCGTGTCGAGCGCGAAGCCGCCCTTTCTGATGCGCGCCAGCTCTGCGTCAAACGCAGCGCTGGCGGTGATCGTGTTGCGTGCCGACCCTTTCACGGCAATCCGCTCGAAGATGCCAGATGCGACATCGGGTTCCAGCGTGGAAAGGTAAAGCTTGCCCGACGCACAGCAATGCAAGGGCAGCGGCGCGCCGACCTTGAGGTTGACCTGAAACGGCCAATGCGATTCCAGCCGATCAAAATAGATCAGC
The DNA here is from genome assembly GCA_049646285.1 of Albidovulum sp. GTDB lineage: Bacteria > Pseudomonadota > Alphaproteobacteria > Rhodobacterales > Rhodobacteraceae > Albidovulum. The sequence continues at coordinate 12,929 of JBARVN010000046.1, forward strand.
TTGGTGCCATGCGGAATTGACAGGCTGACAGTTTCGTTAAGCCGCTCCGAAAGGTTGCGCATCAACGAACGTCGCTCCGTCACCTTCGGCTCATATTGCAAGCTGTTCAGCACCAGATTGCGGAACCGTTCCCCCGGTTGATAGTGCCCCGACGTGTGCGCAACAATAAAGCGTTCCTCACACAGTGTATCCAGCCAGCGATAGATCGTCGGCGCGGGTATCCCCAGGCTTTGTGACAGGCGTTGGGCGGTCGCAGCCTCTGGGTTCAGGCAGATCGCTTCGATGATCTCCAAAACGCGGCGCGGCGAATTGCGGGTGTTTTTTTGCTCGGTCACAAAACGTCTTTCCGTTGTTTCTGCGCTGGGGTCATCCGCGCGGACCTGTGCGCGCCAAAGCGCGCTATCGTCAAGGTTTTTCTGAGATCTTCGTCGTTCGCTGGCGACGCTCACTCAAGAAAATTGACAGGCCTGAGGGTGCTACAAGAGAACAAGATTGTCAACTAAATGAGAATTTTCGTATCACTTAGTTGACAGATTGAAGGCCAGCCGCTTACCTTTGACCCACCGAATGAAAGGCTGCGGACAAGCGGCCATGTCGAAGGGAGACGGGATGCGAAGCTCGGTCCGCATATGCGCACCACGGTTTTTGAACATTGGCAAAGGTGCCTTGGGCGAAATCGCATTGATGCTGGAGCGGATGGGCAGAGTGCAAAATCCGCTGATCGTCACGGATGCATTCATGGTGAAATCCGGTGTGGCAGGACAGGTTCAGGACCTTTTGAAATCCGCAGGGTTGCGGTCGGCGGTTTATGACGCGGTTTTGCCCGATCCGACCGACACAATTGTATTGGCCGGGATCGAGATGCTGGAACAGGGCGGCCATGACGCCGTCATCGGGCTTGGCGGCGGCAGCCCTATCGACGCGGGCAAGGCGATTGCGGTGATGGCCGCAGGCAGCCGCGATATCCAAGACTACCGCCCCCCCAAACAATCCGACACGCCCGGTTTGCCGATGCTGG
>JBARVN010000047.1:0-14002 GCA_049646285.1 Albidovulum sp.
GCAGCCACCTTGCGCCGTTTGATGGCGCTTTATCCGGGCGTGCGCTTTGTGTGGTTGATGGGGGCTGACAATCTGGCGGGCTTTCATCTCTGGAAGGACTGGGACTGGATCATCACCCATGTGCCAATGGGTATATTCGCCCGGCCCGGATCGCGGCTGGCAGCGCGTGGGGCGCGGGCGGCAGAGGAATATGAACGCTTTCGCCTGCCCGCCGAGGCGGCCCAACTGCTTGCTCGGCGCCCAGCTCCGGCGTGGTGTTTTTTGGATGTGCCGATGCTGGATGTGTCGTCAAGCGCGATCCGGGCGCGTGGTGAGTGGGTGCGGCGTTGACAAATGAGGGCTTGTTTGGCCGGGCCGGCTGAGCGAGATTTCCGGTAGCAAAAGGGGAATGCGGTGCGGATCACGCGAAGGGTGTTGTTGGGCGGGCTGTTGGGATCCGTGGCCGAGGCTGGGCTGGCCAATGCGCCCCTGACCTCACCCCGCCCACCACGCTTTACCCCTGCCAAAACCACGCCCGCCTCCGCAGCCGATCTGATTGCGGCGGCGTCTTTGGGCGGGCGCGTGTCTTATGTGGTGGCAGACGCGAAAACCGGCCTGATTCTGGAGGCCCGCGACGCGGGCCGCGCCATGCCCCCCGCCTCAACCGCCAAGGCGATCACCTCGCTTTATGCTTTGGAACATCTGGGGGCGAGCCACCGGTTTGAAACCCGCCTGATCGCGACAGGGCCGGTGCAAGGGGGTGTCTTGCAAGGCGATCTGGTGTTGGCCGGCGGTGGCGATCCGGGCCTGACAACCGATGATCTGGGCGATCTTGCCAAAGCGCTGGTGCGCACGGGTCTGCGCAGCGTCACGGGCCGGTTTTTGGTCTGGGGGGGCGCCCTTCCTTATCTGAAAGCCATTGATCAGACGCAGCCGGACTGGCTGGGCTATAACCCTGCGGTGTGTGGGCTGAACCTGAACTACAACCGCGTGAACTTTGTCTGGAAGAAAGCCGGATCTGGCTATGAGGTCGGCATGGATGCCCGCGCGGATCGGTTTGCCCCCAAGGTCTATTCAGCCAACATCAAAATCGCTGAGCGTGATCTGCCGGTCTTTACCTATAAGGACCGGGGTCGCATTGAGGAATGGACTGTTGCGCGCGGTGCATTGGGCAATGGCGGCAGCCGCTGGTTGCCAGTCCGTCACCCGGATCTTTATGCGGGCGACGTGTTTCAGACGCTCGCCCGGGCCGCGGGTGTCGCCCTGCCATCACCCCAAGCGGCCAAAGCTGCGCCCTCGGGTACGGTTCTTGTGGCCCATAAGAGCCCGGAGCTTGCGAGTATATTGCGCGGCATGATGAAACATTCGAACAACATGACCGCCGAGGCCGTGGGAATGGCCGCTTCTGTCACCCAAGGCGTTGCGAGCCATGTGGCGTCAGGGCGTGCGATGGCAGGCTGGTTGGGTGCGCGGGCGGGTGGCACGTCTGCCAAGTTTGCCGATCATTCCGGATTGGTCGGAGCATCGAGGATTTCTGCCGAAGATATGGTGCGCGCGCTGACGGTTCTGGGCCCCAGGGCAGGACTGCGCGGATTGATGAAAGAGGTTCCGGTTCTGGATGCAGCCGGCAAACGGCTGAAAAGCCAGCAGGTGCGGGTGGATGCCAAAACCGGAACGCTGAATTTTGTGTCTTCGCTTGCGGGCTATATCAGTGCGCCGGGGCAGACCGAGCTGGTATTTGCGATATTCACCGGCGATATCGCGCGGCGGGATGCCGTGCCCGACAGCCAAAAGGAACGGCCCAATGGCGGCCGGGGATGGGTCAAACGCTCAAAAGCGTTGCAGCAACAGCTGCTACACCGCTGGGTTTCAGTTTATGGCGGTTGAGACCTGTGTGCTCAGGTATTTTTGTAAAATCAAAGCGCCAGGTGCCTGACGCGAGCGCCCCATTCGATTGAGGCTGCGTGAAGACGGTCGATCGTCAATTCATGCCGGACCTCTTCGAGCAGGCGCAGCTCGGCTTGCTTCAGCTTGCCGTCGGCGGCGGCCACATCGCAGGCCAGCGCATAGGCGGTTTCCCACAGCCGTTCGGGCAGCGCGTCACGCACCATCGCGAACAGCGTATCAAGCCCGTCATCTTCTTCCATCAGGGAATAGACGGTTTCAGCCACTTCGCGCATTGTGTCCATGTCGTAGCCGGCAAAGACCGGCATGTGATTGACCTGCCGTTCAATGGCCACAAGCTCGGATGTGCGGATCGCCTCATCCGAGACCGAAACGGTGACCATGATTGCAACAAGCGCGTCCTGGGCGGAAAAGGCGGGAAGAGTATGGGTCACGGGAGAGGGTATCCTTATGTGCTTTTTGCGTTTCGGGCCGCAATGCTTGATAGCAGACCCAAGACGCTTTGACGGGCAAATTATTGACCTTCCCGACCGGGTTCAATAGGAACCAGACCTTGCGGCACATTGGGTGCCGTTTTTCGGGAAAGTAACACATATGTCTTCTCTGCGCGATGCTGCGATGACCTCCAAAGCCTGGCCTTTCGAGGAAGCCCGCCGCGTATTGAAACGCTATGAAAAGGCGCCGCCGGAAAAGGGCTATGTGCTGTTTGAAACCGGCTATGGCCCCTCTGGTTTGCCCCATATCGGTACGTTTGGCGAAGTTCAGCGCACGACGATGATCCGCCGGGCTTTTGAGCTGATTTCGGATATTCCCACCCGGCTTGTCTGTTTCTCGGACGATGTCGACGGGATGCGCAAGGTGCCCGACAATGTGCCGAACCCCGAGATGCTGCGTGAATACCTGCAGTTCCCGCTGACCAGCGTCCCCGATCCCTTTGGCGAATATGAAAGCTTTGGCCATCATAACAACGCCATGCTGCGCCGGTTTCTGGATACGTTCGGCTTTGAGTATGAATTCATCAGCGCCACCGAATTCTATAAATCCGGCAAGTTCGATGAGATCTTGCTACGCTGTTGCGAGCGCTATGATGCGATCATGAAGATCATGCTGGCGAGTTTGCGCGAAGAGCGTCAGCAAACCTATTCGTGTTTCTTGCCGATCCATCCCGAAACCGGCCGTGTGCTTTACGTGCCGATGAAGGAAGTGAATGCCAAGGATGGCACCATCACTTTTGACGATGAGACAGGCCGCGAATGGACGCTGCCGGTGACGGGCGGTCAGGTCAAACTGCAGTGGAAGCCCGATTTCGGTGCGCGCTGGGCGGCGCTGGATGTTGATTTTGAGATGTACGGCAAGGATCACAGCACCAATACGCCGATCTATGACGGCATCTGTCGGGCGCTGGGCGGCCGTGCGCCCGAGCATTTCACCTATGAGCTGTTTTTGGATGAGCAGGGGCAGAAGATCTCAAAATCCAAGGGCAACGGACTGACCATCGATGAATGGCTGACCTATGCTTCGACGGAAAGCCTTGGGTATTTCATGTATCTCAAGCCCAAGACTGCCAAGCGGATGCATTTCGATGTGATCCCGAAAGCAGTGGATGAGTATCACCAGCAGCTGCGGGCCTATCCCGATCAGGATGATGCCACACGGCTGGCAAATCCGGTCTGGCATTTGCATCACGGGCAACCGCCGGTGTCGGACATGGTGGTGCCGTTTGCCATGCTTCTCAATCTGGCGAGCGTGGCGGGTGCCAAGGACAAATCCGGCCTTTGGGGCTTTATCCAGCGTTATGCGCCGGATGCCACCCCCGAGGCGAACCCGCAGCTGGACCAGGCCGCTGGCTTTGCGCTGCGTTATTTCAATGATTTCGTGGCGCCCACACGGGTTTTCCGCGCGCCGTCTGATGTGGAACGCGCCGCGATGGAGGATCTGGCGGCACGCCTGAAGGTGTGGGGCGGCGGATTGGATGCAGAGGCCTTGCAGACCATGGTCTTTGCGGTCGGGAAAGATCACGGGTTTGAGCCGCTGCGCGGGTGGTTCACCGCGCTGTACGAAGTGCTGCTTGGGGCCAGTCAGGGCCCGCGCTTTGGCGGATTTATCGCCCTTTACGGGGTCGATGAGACGGTGACGCTGATTGAAAAGGCCTTGGCGGGCTGACGCCGCCAAGCTGCCACAGCTTCCACCAGCAATGCCCATGTTGCGCTGGGCTGTGCTGGTTTTTGGAGCGTGGCGCACCATCTTTCCGCCCTTTGGGGTTGACCAAAATGTGTTTTGGCCTAAAGGGCCGCCGGGATTAGGCTGCGTTAATGTCAAGGTAGCGTGACACTGGCGGAGGGCGCGAGCATGATCGGACGCAGACAGGTACTTCGGGCCATTGGGACCGTTGGTCTGGGCCTTGCCACCATGGCGCGCGCGGGTTTGGCGCAAAGCGGTGAGCAAGACGGGATACGCGCGGTAATCGCCGATCAGATCGCAGCTTTTGCTGCAGATGATCTGGGCCGGGCCTTTGATCATGCGTCACCGATGATCAAACGGATGTTCGGAACACCTGAAAATTTTGGCCGTATGGTGCGCGACGGTTATCCGATGATCTGGCGCCCCGGTGCTGTGCGCTATCTCGATCAGCGCGAAGAAGGTGGCCATCCGGTTCAGCGCGTCGAATTTCGCGATCAGACCGGCGGCTATCACCTGTTTGATTATGAGATGATCGAAGGCCCGGCGGGGTGGCGTATCAATGGTGTTTTCCCGGTCCGGCCAGAGGATATGGCGGTCTGAGCCGGTAGGGCAGCGTTCGCTGCGCTAACATATCCCTTAACCTTTCGCGCTAGATCTTGGCGTCGTGGGCCCGCGTTGGCCCGGCAATTTCCCATGATGAGCAAGTTTTGCACCGGCCCGGTCTTTGGTGGCTGGACGCCCCCGATTTACCGGGCGGCGGCAGGGCTGTCTTGCGGGGCTGGACAAGACAAGGGGTTCTTTCGCGATGAACAAGGCGATTACCGATGGGCTGGTTTTTATGCCACCACAATTCGAAAACGGGCTGAATGTCTGGTCCGCGGGCGATGGCACGCCAGGCTCGCCAAGCTATGCCGGATCGCCCAATGCGGCGCTGGTGCCGTCGGATCAGGATTTCAGCGGCTGTCTGGAATTGTTGAAAGCCACGACAACGACGCAGCTGCGCTATACCGGCGAAACGCCGATCCTGCCAGGCTGTTATCTGCGTATCCGCGCCCGCGTGAAGGCGATGAGTGGCAATCTGCCTTCGGTCCGTATCGCGGCATGGGCGGGCGGTGCAGGCAACGCGCATGTAACCGGCGTGGTCGAGACCGGCCCTTCGGTGGCGCTGACGGCTTATGGCAAGGTTGAAACCGTCGAGGCGATTGTCGGCACGGGCACGCGCAACGGCGTGGACATGTCTTGGGGCACGGCCGCGCTATACGGCCATTTCGGCCTTGATCTGACCGGGGCTAATGGCGGTGTGGTGCGCATCGACGATATCGAGATTGAGGATGTGACCTCGGTCTTTTTGCGCACCATGCTGGATTGGGTGGATGTGCGCGACTATGGCGCGGTCGGCGACGGGCTGGCCGACGATTCCGCGGCCTTTGAGGCGGCGGATGCGGCGGCGGACGCCACAGGGCGAGATCTTTTCGTGTCGGCGGGCACGTATTTTCTGGATGCCAATGTCACGCTGGAATCCCCGGCGCGGTTTGAAGGTACGGTCACGATGCCGGTCAACCGCCGCTTGTCGATGACCCGCAGCTTTGATCTGCCAAGTTATGCTGCGGCCTTTGGCAGTGAAGAAGAAGGTTTCAAGAAGGCCTTTCAGGCACTTTTGAACTTTGCCGATCACGACGCGCTTGACCTGAAGGGGCGGCGCATCGAGGTGACCGCGCCTATCGACATGCAAGCCGCAGTGAACAACAAGACCACCTTTGCCACGCGCCGGGTGATCCGCAACGGCCAGTTCAACGTGATTGCCGGCCCGGCCTGGACGCCGGACGTGGTCACCTCTCAGGCGAGCTATTCCACGTCGAGCGCCACAACGCTGACCGGCGTGGTCAACATCGCCAATATTCAGGTCGGATCTTTGGTGGAAGGCACGGGCGTTGGCCGCGAGATCTATGTCAAAGCGGTGAATGTCGGCGCGGCCACCCTGACGCTGAGCAATCCGCTATATGGGGCGGCAGGCACGCAGGTCTACACCTTTACCCGCTTTAAATACGTGCTCGATTTCGGTGGGTTTGCGTCGCTGTCGCAGATGGCACTGGAAAATATCGAAGTGCAGTGCAGCAGTGAGGCCAGTGGTATTTTGCTGGCCCCGTCGGGGATTGTCTTTCAGATCCGCGATAGCTTTATCACCAACCCGAAAAACCGCGGCATCACCTCATCGGGCACCGGCTGTCAGGGGCTGATGATCGACCGGTGCCAATTTCTGTCTGCAGAGGGCCCACTTTTGGCGCAAGACCGTGTGTCTATTGCGTTTAACACCAACGCCAATGATGTGAAGCTGCGTAATTGCCGTGCCCTGAATTTCCGCCATTTCGCTATTATGGCGGGCGCGGGCAACCAGATTGTCGGCAACCATTTCTTTCAGGCCGACAGTGCGGCACCGGGTGTGCGTTTGCCGGGGCTTGTTCTGATCGGCACGGATCTGCGCACCACGATCACCGGCAACTCGATCGACAACGCCTTTGTCGAATGGACCAATGAACATGAGGCTGACCCTGATTTCTTGAGTCAGTTTGCCTTTGGCGGGCTGACGATTACCGGCAATGTCTTTACCGTGTCGGATGTCGCGCCGTGGTTCAGCTGGATTGTGGTCAAACCATACGGTTCGGGGCATTTTATTCAAAGTCTGGTCATCACTTCGAATGCGTTCAAGGCGATCAATGGCAATGTTGACCGTGTGGATGCCGTTGATACGACTTTTGCGCCGCTCAACAACAGCCGGATGCGCAACATCTGGGTGACGGGCAACACGTTTACTGGCGTCAATCAGGCGATTGCCAATCCCGTGGTCTACGAATTTGATCAAGCAACGGCAGCGACAACATGGACCGTTGATGCGGGCACGTTTTTACCTTTCGCAGGCTGGGCGAGGACGGTTGAAGCCGTGGTGCCGCAAGGCATGATTTCGGGCCCGGCGAATGAGCGGCGTTCAGATATGCCCTATGTTGAGGTGGAACAGGGCGCATCGAAACAGAGCGTAACGCTGAACTGGCTTGCGGCGTCCAAAGGCAAGGTGCAGGTCACGATCCGAATGGACACTCCGTATTAACCAAACAAGCAGGTGCCGCCACTCGCGGCACCCGTTGCCACCTTGGAGCATGCCGCATCACATCGCATTCAAAACACGCAGCATCAAAGCCTTGCTTTGAACGCGTGTTTTGAAACATCTTTTTTGTTTGAATGTGACAGGCTCTAGAGGGGCGGCGGTGGTGGTGCAGCTGCGAGTATTTCCGCCCAAAGCAGTCGCCGGTCTATGGGTTTTGAGATGTATCCATTCAGGCCCAAAGCCAGATAGTGATCGCGCCGGTAGCTGACGGCGTCGGCCGTGAGAGCCACGACAGGCACCGACCGCCACCCCGTCTCAGACCCCCGGATTTCACGGAACGTCGCCTCGCCGTCCATATCCGGCATGTTCATATCCAGCAGCACAAGATCGAACGGTTCTGCGGCCAATTGCGCCAAGGCGTCCGCACCACCTGCGGCTTCAACCGCCTCGATCCGCAAGGTCCGCAGCATTTGCATCACGACAAATCGATTTGTGGCAATATCGTCAACGACCAAAACCCGAAGTCGGCCGTAGATGGTTTCTGCCCCCGTCGTCGGCGGCTCTGGTACGGTGACGAAGGGCAATTCAATTCGGGCCAGAAGATTGCCATCGGGTGCGCGCAGCACGGAAGCGCGAGCGCCCATAACGTCTGCAATCGTGTCCACCAGGGTCATCGCCAGCGATTGTTCGGTGGCCGCATCGGCATTATTCTTTCCCGGTTGGCCCAGCTCACGCCCCGAAAGGGTCACACGCAGCCGGTCGGGTCGCGCAGGGGCGAGTGTGCACCGCATATCAATATGCCGGACGCCGTCATCCGACTGCTCGGCCAGAACGATGGCGCCGAGGTGGCTGAGACATTTGCGCATCAAGATCGGATCGAACCGCCCGAACTCGGGAACTTCGGGTGAGATTTCGATAGAAAACTCCGGGCGCGACCCGGTGCTGTTGGGCAAAGACATTGCCGCTACGGCATCAAGTTCACGTCGGATCACGGCAGTCGCCGGGCTGAACTGTATTTCGCCTTCGGTGACTTGCGTCAGGTCAATCACATCTTCAACCAGCATCTGAAGGCGGCGGGCGGCGGCCTCGACGGCCGTGGCATGGCTATGGGCCGCGTTGATGTCAGTTTCATCACGCAACAATTCACTATGGCCCAGAATGGCATTGAGCGGTGTGCGCACCTCATGGCTCATGGCCGAGAGGAACTGTGACTTTGCGTTGCTTGCGACATTTGCCTTTTGCACCAGATCCATCAGGTCTGACTGGGCGCGGTTGTTGTGAAAAATCGCTGTGAAAAAATATCCGACCAGCGCCAATACGGCGCATGTCGCGACCAAAGCGTTAAAGGTGCTGCCCGGGTCGAAGGCGTGCTGAAGAGGCAGCCATATCAGCGCAAGCGCGGGTGGTATCAGGCTGGCCAAGCCCATGTTCAGAAAGGTGGAGCGCAGGGACGATACGTTCAAAAGAGCCCCGACCAGTGACAAGACCGCTGCGATCTTTATCAAAGGATCAGGGTGCTGCCAGATCAACAATGCCGGAACACAGTAGGACGCAACACCAAAGGCAGAATTCGCGATCACCGCGATACGCAGTCCAAATGTGGGATTCGCTTCGAATTGCAGCATCAACCACCGTTGGCTGAATTCGGTCGCAACGCCGATCATATAGGTTAGGAAGACCACCCAGAACGGCAGAAAAAGCCCGAAGAGAATGCACGTAAATGCAACTCCAAGCTGGCGGGATACCAAGTCCTGCTCAAGCCGTATGCGTTGGCGCCGCATCTCGTCTTGAAACTCTGTCCGCTCAGATACCATAACTCGCCATAAGCCAATATCATTTCGGGGTGCAGCCCAAAAGTGTCGCAGAAATACTGCGGCATTTTGTTATCTTAAAGTCATTTGGACCAAGTGCATAGGCCCAAGAACAACAGGGCTGCGCTCGCGCATCAGCATGAAAGGATACCTTCCTTGGTCGAGGGCGTATTTGGCAAGGATATTTGTGAAAGGATGCCATTCCTTTTCGTCGTATCAGGCGCCACCATGATCTGATGGCAGGGAGTCGGCGCAAAGCTGACATTGCGAAACCCGGCTGGGGTTTTGCGTGCGAATCGGGCCGCGCCGGTAGGTCAGATACGCCTTGATCAACTGGTGTTGCGTGGAAAGCACCGAACTATCCGCGACCGGCGCTGACCCGATGATCTCACCGTTTTGTGAACAGCCAATAAGTTGATAAATCATGGCAAAATTGTGTTTACACGACAAAAATTTACAGGTTTATCCAAATCAATGTCAATTAATTCACAATAAAATTGAATAAATAAAATAAGTTACAAAATAATTTATGATTAGTTTACAATGACGCGAGGGCTGCATTTGGCCCCCAGTATGCTTTTGGTGCCCGGCCTCTTGGGATCGGGTGTTTAGACAGATCAGGCAGGAGAATGGGCATGACGGCAAAACGGACGATACCAGCAGAGTTTCAAAACGCCCATGCAACGCCATCGATCTATGCGGAAATGTACGCTGCTTCTGTTTCGAACCCCGAGGCATTCTGGGCCGAAGAAGGTAAGCGGATTGACTGGATAAAACCCTACACCAAGGTCAAAAACACCAGTTTCAAACCGGGTGAGGTGTCTATCAAGTGGTTTGAGGATGGCACGCTAAACGTATCGGCCAATTGCATCGACCGGCATCTGGCCACCCGCGCCGACCAGACAGCGATTATCTGGGAGGCGGATGACCCCGCAACCCCCGCGCGCCATATCAGCTACGCCGAGCTTTACGACAAGGTCTGCCGCTTTGCCAATGTCTTGAAGGCCAATGGCGTCGGCAAGGGCGACCGCGTTGTTATTTACATGCCGATGATCCCGGAAGCCGCTTATGCGATGCTGGCCTCGGCGCGGATTGGTGCCATTCATTCTATCGTTTTTGCAGGGTTTTCGCCTGACGCGTTGGGCAACCGTATCAATGATTCCGAGGCGAAGGTGGTCATCACCGCCGACACCGCCCCACGTGGTGGCAAGCGCACTGGTCTGAAGGCCAACACAGACGCAGCGCTATTGCACTGCAGTGACAAGGTGAAATGTCTGGTCGTCAAGCATACCGGCGATCAGACCACCTGGGTCGAAGGCCGGGACGTTGATGTTTTGGCCGAGATGGCAAGCGCCAGTTCCAATTGCCCGCCCGAGGCGATGGGGGCTGAGGATCCGCTGTTCATCCTTTACACGTCTGGCTCGACAGGAAAGCCAAAGGGTGTGGTGCATTCATCGGGCGGATACCTCGTCTATGCGGCGATGACCCATCAATATACGTTCGACTATCACGACGGCGATATCTTCTGGTGTACCGCCGATGTCGGCTGGGTCACCGGGCATTCCTATATCGTCTATGGACCTCTGGCGAACGGCGCTACGACCCTGATGTTCGAGGGCGTGCCGACCTATCCGGACGCGGGGCGGTTTTGGGCGGTGTGTGAAAAGCATAAGGTTAACCAGTTTTACACCGCCCCGACTGCGATCCGTGCCTTGATGGGGCAGGGCCCGGAATGGGTGGAAAAATACGACCTGTCGTCGCTGAAGCTGCTTGGCACCGTGGGAGAGCCGATCAACCCCGAGGCTTGGGTCTGGTACGACAAATATGTTGGGCGCGGAAACTGCCCGATCGTTGATACCTGGTGGCAGACCGAAACCGGAGGCCATCTGATCACGCCATTGCCGGGGGCGATTGAGACCAAGCCGGGATCGGCAACGCTGCCGTTCTTCGGTATTCAGCCGGTGGTGCTGGACGCGACCAGCGGCGCGCTGATCGAGGGAAATGATGTTGAGGGGGTACTCTGCATCGCCGACAGCTGGCCGGGCCAGATGCGCACGGTCTGGGGCGATCATGCGCGTTTTGAGAAGACCTATTTTGGCGATTATGCAGGGTATTATTTCACCGGCGATGGCTGCCGCCGCGATGAAGATGGCTATTACTGGATCACCGGCCGCGTGGACGATGTGATTAACGTTTCGGGTCACCGAATGGGCACGGCAGAAGTGGAAAGCGCCCTTGTGGCCCATGCTTGCGTGGCCGAGGCGGCCGTGATCGGTTATCCGCACGCGATCAAGGGGCAGGGCATCTACGCCTATGTGACCTTGATGAACGATGTCGAGCCAACCGAGGATCTGCGCAAAGAGCTGGTCAAATGGGTTCGCGCCGAAATTGGCCCCATCGCCAGCCCGGATCTGATCCAATGGGCGCCGGGCCTGCCAAAGACCCGGTCTGGCAAGATCATGCGCCGTATCTTGCGCAAGATTGCCGAGAATGATTATGGCGCATTGGGCGATATCTCGACGCTTGCAGACCCGTCCGTGGTTGAAGATCTGATCGAAAACCGGATGAACCGCGCATGAGCGAGACCCTGACCAAAGCGGCTGTTTTCATCCTGCTTGGCCCTCCGGGGGCGGGCAAGGGCACGCAGGCGCGGATGCTCGAAGACCGGTTTGGTCTGCTGCAACTGTCTACCGGTGATCTCTTGCGTGGTGCGGTTGCCGCAGGCAGTGAGCTCGGACGCATTGCAGATCCGATCATGAAATCCGGAGGTCTTGTTCCGGACGACATCACGGTGGCAATCTTGAAAGAACGCATGCAAGCGCCGGACATGGAACGCGGCGTCATTCTTGATGGCTTTCCACGTACCGAAGCACAGGCAGCGGCCTTGGATGTGTTGCTGGCTGAAAGCGGCCAGCAGGTCAATGCTGTGATCAGCCTGAAGGTTGATGACGACGCAATGATTGGCCGTGTCGCCGGGCGTTATACCTGCGCCATGTGCAGCGAAGGCTACCACGATACACTCAAGCAACCCGCCAAGGCGGGCAGTTGCGACAAATGCAACGGCACTGAGTTCAAGCGACGCGCCGACGACAATGCCGGTACGGCGCGTGCCCGGCTGGTCGCGTATCACGCCGAGACGGCGCCACTTATCGCACATTACCGCCGCGCGGGTGTGCTGACCGAAATCGATGCGATGGGCTCCATCGCGGAGATTGCCAGCGGATTGGATGGGATCATCCGGCCACTGGCACCTTAAAGAGGGGAGGCATCCCATTAGGGGGTGCTGAAATTGAGGAAACTCAGGGGAGAAACACTCATGGCGGACAAATCATCGTCAAACGCCTACTGGGCCGCGAATATCCGGCTTATCCAGATCAGTCTGGTGATCTGGTTTATCGCGTCATTTGGCTTCGGCATTTTGCTGCGGCCAATGCTGGCTGGCATTAAGGTCGGCGGGACTGATCTTGGCTTCTGGTTCGCCCAGCAAGGATCAATTCTTGTCTTCTTGGTGCTTATCTTCAACTACGCCTGGCGGATGAACAAACTCGACGCCGAACACGGCGTGGAAGAATAAGGGAGCGCAGGGACAATGGATCAATATACCCTTAATCTGCTGGTAGTAGGCGCGACTTTTGCGCTTTATATCGGCATCGCGATATGGGCCCGGGCGGGCACCACATCTGAATTCTATGCCGCGGGTCGCGGCATTCACCCGGTCATGAACGGTATGGCCACGGGCGCAGACTGGATGTCTGCGGCCTCGTTCATCTCGATGGCGGGTCTGATTGCCTTTGGCGGTTATGATACCTCCGCCTATCTGATGGGCTGGACCGGCGGCTATGTGCTGTTGGCGATGCTTCTTGCGCCCTATCTGCGCAAGTTCGGCAAGTTTACGGTGCCGGAATTTATCGGCGACCGCTTCTACAGCCCAACCGCTCGCATGGTGGCTGTGATCTGTCTGATCGTGGCCTCTGTCACATATGTTATCGGCCAGATGACCGGTGTTGGTGTTGCCTTCTCGCGCTTTCTTGAGGTGGACAAATCAACGGGTCTCTTCATCGGTGCAGCTGTTGTGTTCTTGTACGCAGTTCTGGGCGGCATGAAGGGGATCACATATACTCAGGTCGCACAATATTGCGTGCTGATCCTGGCCTATACGATCCCGGCCGTGTTTATCTCGTTGCAACTGACGGGCAATCCGATCCCAGCTTTGGGTCTCTTCTCGGATGCAACGTCAACCGGCCAGCCGATCTTGGCGACGCTGGAAGGTTTGGTGACTGATCTGGGTTTCAAGTCCTACCTTGAGCAGTCGGACACGACGCTGAACATGGTCTTGTTCACCCTGTCGTTGATGATTGGTACGGCGGGTCTGCCGCACGTGATCATCCGCTTCTTCACCGTGCCGAAAGTGGCTGATGCCCGTTGGTCGGCCGGTTGGGCGCTGGTGTTCATTGCGATCCTCTACCTGACGGCCCCGGCCGTGGCGGCAATGGCGCGTATGAACCTGATCAACACGATGTATCCTAACGGCGTGGCTGAACAGCCGGTTGCCCGTGCGGATGTGCCTGATTGGGTCGATAACTGGGAAAAGACCGGTCTTCTGACGTTCGACGACAAGAACGGCGATGGCCTTATCCAGTATGTCGGTGACAAGGAAGCCAACGAACTGACCGTGAACAATGACATCATGGTTCTGGCCAACCCCGAGATTGCACAGCTTCCGGGCTGGGTTATCGCGCTGGTCGCAGCGGGTGGTCTTGCGGCGGCCTTGTCTACGGCGGCGGGCCTGCTTCTGGCGATCTCTTCCGCCATCAGCCATGACCTTATCAAGGGTCAGCTGAACCCCGATATCTCGGAAAAGGGCGAACTTCTTGCTGCCCGTATTTCGATGGGTGTGGCGATTGCGGTTGCAACCTATCTGGGCCTCAACCCTCCGGGATTTGCGGCGCAGACGGTGGCCTTGGCCTTCGGTCTGGCGGCCTGTTCGATCTTCCCGGCCCTGATGATGGGCATCTTCTCCAAGCGC
>JBARVN010000048.1:0-8359 GCA_049646285.1 Albidovulum sp.
GAACCGACGACCTCGTCATTGCGAACGACGCGCTCTCCCAACTGAGCTACTGCCCCGCACCTAACTCATGATCATGCGCTGCGCGGAACCATTGTCAAGCTGATGCCACGGCGCGAAAGGAGGCTTGATCAAGGCTCCGCCGACAGCTTCCACTTGGTTCAAATATCCCCGCCGGAGGCGGCGGGGACCAAAATATAGCAATTCGGGTAATATGCGAAAAACTAAGTATCAGAATTCGAATGAAAAAATTCGAACTCTGATACAAAGCAAGATCAAGCCGCTACTGGTCCCCGTACAGGGCCATTACTCAGCCGCATCCATATAGTCTTCCAGTGGCGGACAGATGCAGACAAGATTGCGATCTCCGTAGACATTGTCGACCCGGCCGACAGGTGGCCAGTATTTATCTACGCGAAAGGCCGCGGGCGGGAAGCAGCCTTGTTCACGGGTATAGGGCCGGTCCCAGTCGCCAATCAGTGCGCTGACCGTATGGGGCGCGTGTTTCAGCGGGTTATTCTGAGGATCAATCTCACCGCGTTCTATCTGGGCGATCTCTTCGCGGATCGCCAGCATCGCCGTGATAAACCGGTCCAGCTCGGCCTTGGTCTCCGACTCCGTCGGCTCCACCATCAACGTGCCTGCTACCGGCCAGCTCATCGTGGGCGCGTGAAAGCCGTTATCAATCAGGCGCTTGGCGATGTCGTCCACGGTGACATGCGCGCTTTCATCAAAGGGGCGCGTGTCAAGGATGCACTCATGCGCCACCCGGCCCTTGCCGCCCTTGAACAAGACGTCATAGGCGCCTTCAAGACGCTTGGCGATGTAGTTGGCGTTGAGGATCGCCACTTTGGTCGCCTGCGTCAGACCCGCCCCGCCCATCATCAGCACATAGGCCCAGGAAATCGGCAGGATTGAGGCTGACCCCCAAGGGGCTGCCGAAACCGGCCCCTCCTCGCCACCAGTTTGCGGATGGCCAGGCAGATGCGGGGCAAGATGCGCTTTCACACCGATCGGACCCATGCCGGGACCGCCGCCGCCATGCGGAATGCAGAAGGTCTTGTGAAGGTTCAGGTGGCTTACATCGCCGCCCAGATCACCGGGCCGCACAAGTCCGACCATCGCGTTCATATTGGCACCGTCAATGTAAACCTGCCCACCAAACTCGTGGGTGATGGCGCAGACGTCTTTCACCGTCTCTTCAAAAACCCCATGGGTCGAGGGGTAGGTAATCATGCAAGCCGCAAGGTTGTCGCCCGCTGCTTCCGCCTTGGCGCGAAAATCGGCTACGTCGATATCGCCGTTTTCAGCCGACTTCACCACAACAACCTTCAACCCCACCATCTGGGCAGAGGCCGGGTTGGTGCCGTGGGCGGAAACCGGGATCAGGCAAATATTCCGGTGCCCCTGACCATTGGCCCGGTGATAGGCTTGAATGGTCAACAGTCCCGCATATTCGCCCTGCGCCCCCGAATTCGGCTGCAAGCTCATCGCGTCGTAGCCGGTAATGGTGCAAAGCTTTTGGCTCAGATCCTCGAACATCTCGGCATAACCTTCGGTCTGGTCGTCCGGCGCGAAGGGATGGAGGTTGGCAAATTCCGGCCAGGTGATCGGCATCATTTCGGCCGCGGCATTCAGCTTCATCGTGCATGATCCAAGTGGGATCATCGCCCGGTCCAGCGCCAGATCACGGTCGGCCAAACGCCGCATATACCTCATCATCTCGGTCTCGGCCCGGTTCAGGTGGAAGATTGGATGCGTCAGGTACTCGGACGTGCGGTGAAGTGCGTCCGGCACCCGGTATTCGGCCGTAAGCTCGCTATCCTTCTGGTCGATCCCAAAGGCCCGCCACAGCCGCTCAATGGTCAGCCGCCGCGTGGTCTCGTCGATCGAGATGCCGACCTTGGTCTTGCCGATCTTGCGCAGGTTTATGCGTTCTTCCTGGGCCGCCTTCAGCACCGCGCCCTGCATTGGGCCGACGTCAACTGTGATCGTATCAAAGAAATGCTCAGGCTCGACCTTATAGCCCGCCGCTTCCAGCCCGCGCGCCACCCGCACCGTCTTGCGGTGAATGCGCTGACCGATGGCGCGCAGCCCTTCCGGTCCGTGATAGACTGCATAGAACGAGGCCATATTGGCCAGCAGTGCCTGCGCCGTACAGACGTTGGAGGTGGCCTTTTCGCGGCGGATGTGCTGCTCGCGGGTTTGGAGCGACAGACGGTAGGCCTTGCCGCCTTGCGCGTCGATGGACACACCAACGATCCGACCCGGCATGTTACGCTTATGCGCGTCCTTACAGGCCATATAGGCTGCTGACGGCCCGCCAAAACCCATCGGCACGCCAAAGCGCTGGGTTGAGCCCACGGCGATGTCAGCGCCCATTGCGCCGGGTTCCTTCAGCAGCGTCAACGCCATCGGATCAGCAATCACGATACCAACCGCATCCGCTGCGTGCAGGCCGGTAATGTGGGGGGTGAAGTCAGTCAGATGGCCATAGGTGCCGGGATATTGGAAGATCGCACCAAAGACCTTTTCGGCCTCAATCGCCTCGGGATCACCAATGATAATCTCGATGCCGAGCGGGGCCGCGCGTGTCTTCATCACCGCGATGTTCTGCGGGTGACAGTTCTCGTCGATGAAAAATGCCGTCGCCTTCGACTTTGCGACGCGCTGCGCCATGGTCATAGCTTCCGCCGCTGCTGTCGACTCGTCGAGTAAGGACGCATTGGCGATCTCAAGCCCCGTCAGGTCGCACACCATGGTCTGGTAGTTCAAAAGCGCCTCAAGGCGGCCTTGGCTGATCTCAGGCTGATAGGGCGTGTAGGCCGTGTACCATGCCGGGTTTTCAAGGATATTACGTTGAATGGCGGGCGGGCAGACGGTGCCGTAATAGCCCTGCCCGATCATCGACGTGAAAACCTTGTTCTTCTTTGCGACCTGCCGCATGAACCACAAAAGTTCTCGTTCCGACTTGGCCTTGCCAAAGTCCAAAGGCTCATCCTGACGCAGGCTTTTCGGGATCGTCTGGTCGATCAGCTCGTCGATATCCTTCACCCCCAATACCTTGAACATCTCCTGCATCTCTGCCGGGGACGGGCCGATGTGGCGGCGGTTGGCGAAGTCATAGGGCAGGTAATCTGTGGGGGTGAAGGGCATCTTTGTGGTCCTTATCCGATCAGGTCTTTGTAAGCGGCCTCGTCCATCAGCCCATCAAGGGCGGACATGTCGGCCAGCTTCATCTTGAAAAACCACGCCTTGCCGGTCGGGTCTTCGTTCACCATGCCCGGATTGTCGGCCACGTCGCCGTTGACCTCAACAATCTCGCCGTCCAAGGGCGCCGAGATATCCGAGGCTGCCTTGACGCTTTCAATCACAACGACCTCATCGCCCTTCGACACCGTTGTGCCCGGCTCGGGCAGTTCGACGAAGACGACATCGCCCAGCTGTTCAGAGGCGTGGTCGGTAATTCCCACAAAGACGAGATCGCCTTCGACGCGGAGCCATTCATGATCTTCAGTATATTTCATGGGTCTTTTCCCCTGTTGGTTAACGTTTGTATTGATTGGGTTGGAACGGCATTGCCGTGATCACGGCGGGCAGACGTTTGCTGCGTACCTCGCCGTAAACCACTGTGCCTTCGGTAAGGGCGGCAGGCAGATAGCCCATCGCCATCGGGCCTTCGATCGAGGGGCCAAACCCACCCGATGTAATCATGCCAATGGGTGCGCCACCGTCGGGACCGGCGAATATTTCCGTCCCTTCACGCATCGGCGCGCGACCTTCGGGGCGCAAGCCCACGCGGCGACGCGACGGTCCGTCGGCCAGCTCCTGCAATATACGACCCGCGCCCGGAAAGCCGCCTTCGCGGGCACCACCCCCGCGTCGCGCTTTCTGGATCGCCCAGGTGATATTGCCCTCGACCGGGCTGGTGCTTTCGTCGATGTCATGGCCGTAAAGGCACATCCCCGCCTCCAGCCTCAGCGAGTCGCGCGCACCAAGACCAATCGGCGCTACCTCCTCCATCGCCAGCAGAGCGCGCGCGAAGCTTTCCGCGAACTTTTCAGGCACCGAAATTTCAAACCCGTCTTCACCGGTGTAGCCAGAGCGGGAAATCCACAGCTCGGCCGTATCCCACTGCCGGATCGCGACATCCATGAATTTCAAATCGACCACATCGGGCACCAGCCGCGCCAGCGCCGCTTCGGCAGCGGGTCCCTGAAGCGCCATGAGCGCGCGACCTTCGACCATACCAACATCACAATCCGTCAGGCCAGCCGTCAGATGTGCGAAATCCTGTTCCTTGCAGGCGGCGTTCACCACCAAAAACAGATGATCGCCGCGATTGGCGACCATAAGGTCATCCAAAATGCCGCCCGCGTCATTGGTGAACATCGCATAACGCTGGCGGCCTTCCTTGAGACCCGCGATATCAACCGGCACCAGCCGTTCCAGCGCCAAGGCCGCATCCTCAACCGACCCGCTTTTCGCGGTCAGCAGGATCTGGCCCATATGGCTGACGTCGAAAAGCCCGGCACCCGTGCGGGTATGAAGATGTTCCTTCATCACCCCCATCGGGTATTGCACCGGCATCTCATAGCCCGCGAAGGGCACCATCTTGCCGCCAAGTTCCAGATGCAGATCGTATAAGACCGTGCGCTTCAGGTCGGCCATGCCGCCCTCCCATAATTCACGCCGGTATAATAAATCCGGCATCGCCAAGGGCGGTGTGACCCGCCCATTCCGATGCCCCCTCTGTCCTATCGCCTGAGATCGTTATCCCTTCGGCGTCCCGGGCTTGATCCGGGATCTCTCCAGAGTTCCTCAGTCAGAACGGTCCTTGGGCCTGAGAGTTTACCGGGGCGGTTGCTCCTTCGGCACCAACATCGGGCAAACGCCCGTGCCGGTTCTCCCGATCTGACAATTCCTAATTACCCGACATCCGGGGGATCTGGCAATAGGGTATGCAATGGGATACATTCTTGCGCCAAGGCGCAAACTGGCGCAAGAAGGTTGCTCGTCCGAGCGCGGCATAGCAGAGGCAATTGGCATGCACACCCCAAAACATCCCGCCTTTTTTGGCTATGGTTCGCTCGTGAACCGGGCCACGCATGTCTACGACACGGCGCAACCGGTACGCCTTTTCGGCTGGCGCCGGATCTGGCGTTCCACCACATTACGGCCCTTTGCTTTTTTGTCGGCAGAACCGGCAAAGGCTGAAATCGACGGGCTGATCGCCGCTGTACCAGGCGGAGATTGGGCGGCTCTCGATCAACGAGAGGCCGCTTATCGACGCCACCCCATCTTAGCAGAACACCTTCGCCCGAACCTGCCGGACTGGGCCGCTGAAACTGAAATATACGCGGTCGAAGATACATATTCCGACGCAAGCGCACGCCACCCGATCTTGCTCAGTTATCTTGACGTCGTCGTACAGGGTTTCTTGCGCGAATTCGGTGAACAGGGCGCCATCCGATTCTTTTCGACCACCGCAGGCTGGACCGCGATTCTCGACGACCGATCTGCACCGCTCTACCCGCGTCACCAAAACCTCAGCGCAGCAGAGCGGCTATTGGTTGATGGTTGCGTCGCGGGTTTGGGGTTGATCCGGGACCCGGCCTGACGATCGCGCAGCCGTATTGACCAAATACAATCTCTGCTGACAGCCCCTGTCAGGAAGGCACGCGTCTCAGGCTGGTGATCACCTTGGTGCGTGTGACAGGATGTGCCTGCACGCATGGAAGGGCACAAAGCGCAAATGGAACCATTCAAAAACTTCTTTTCCCCTGGGCTCGTAGAGCTCACGGCGGCCCATGTGGCCCGGCACTGCGCTGGGTTTGACGCGCAAGGCTTTGTGGATCACGTGGTACCGGCAATGGAGCCGCTTGAACTAAAGGCGCGCGCGCAACTGATTGCAGACACGCTTCATGCAGCACTTCCACATAGCGCGGCCGCCCGCGCGAAAACACTGCACGCGGTATTGCACCCTGATCCTTTGGACCACGCGAACAAACCTTCGGACCACGAAGGCCTTTGCGGGTGGGCAGTTCTCCCGCTGACACTGCTGGTCGGGCAACATGGGGTCGGCGATTTTGATCGGTCCATGGGATTGCTGCGCGACATGACCATGCGGTTTTCATCCGAATTTGGCATCCGGTACTTTTTGCTGGCCGATCAGGGAAAAGCGCTGACCATCCTTGGCACATGGCTAAACGATCCCAACCGGCATGTGCGCCGTCTGATCAGCGAAGGAACGCGGCCACGGCTGCCATGGGCAATGCAACTGCCCGCGCTGATGACTGATCCGACGCCAGTTCTGCCATTGCTGGAACGGCTGCGCGACGATCCTGAACTTTATGTGCGCCGCTCCGTCGCCAATCACATGAACGACATATCGAAGGATCACCCCACACGAGTTACGACCCTTGCGGCGGACTGGATCAAAGATGCGGACAAGGATCGCATGGCGCTTTTGCGCCATGCCTGCCGCAGCCTGATCAAGCAAGGCGATGCGGCGACGCTGGCGGCCTTTGGGCACAACCCTCCCTTGCTCGCGCCCGCCGAGGTATCGCTGTCAGCCGATCGGATCCAAATGGGCGGGGCCGTGGACATCACCATGCCGCTTCAATCAACGGCCTCGGTGCCGCAGCTGTTGACCATCGACTACGTGGTTCATTTTCGGAAGGCAAATGGCCGTCGCGTGCCTAAAGTGTTTAAAGGGACCACCTTGACCTTGGCACCCCACACCACGGGCCTGTTTCGCCGCAGCCACCCGTTTCGCCACGTGACCACCCGAAAGCACTATCCCGGACGTCACGCAGTTTCCCTGCGCATCAACGGTCAGGACACGAAGCTTGCCGAATTCATATTGGACCTTTAGCCAGACCAAAGTGGTCAGTTCCCGGCGCTGGTCTCAGACGGCGTCAAATCCCAGGTGAACCAGGTGCTGTCTTCCATCCGCTTTGCATCGTGGATCACACCTGCAACGGCGCCTGCTGACACAGACCGGTCAAGCGTTTCAAACCCCCATTCGAGCGTCATAGTTCCGGACCGGGACACCCGACCCGAATATGAATAGTCGAAGGCCGCATTCCGGATGTTCACCGGGTCAGCCGGTCTAAACCGGATCGGCGCCCCGTACACTTCAACTTTATGGGCGTGCTTTGCGCGGCCACCCACAAACAGCGGTGTCTGGCGTGGGCCGGATTGGTAACTGGGGAACGTCTGGGAATAGTTTTCCGTGCCAAAGGCGAAATCCTCGCGCAGGTCGTTTTCGAACAACGCTGGGCCCGGAAGAAAATAGCGCTCCTCCATCTTGACCAGATTGGCGTCACGGTCGTCAGACAAGGTTAATTGGCTGACTTCACGCAGGCCCGGATACCTGCGTGCGTAGTAATCCAGATAACCGCGGCTAATCTCTTTGTGCGGTTTGGTCGCCCATGCGTACCGCTTGGCATTCGCAAACCCGCCACGAAACTCACTGGACACTGACAAGGACATGCCAAGCAAGGAAAACGAATATCGTTCTGTCACGGCACTTTGCCAGCCGGGGGCAGCGGAGACATCCATCTGCTCCAGATCGGATTGACCAGCGCCGGTCAAGGGCAAGGCCCAGCCATAGTCCGGTTGCTGGGCCAGATCCAAACGGCCACCTTCATGCGACCCTGTCGGATCCACCCAGTAGGGCTTGCCCCCGACATCAACGCGGGCGTAAATGGGACAGGGATGACGGGTGGGAACTGTGAAGGCGATACCAGTCTTGCCAACCCGCCTCGAGTAGGAGCGTCATTCAATAGCCGCGCTCCTGATGACCAAACGTCATTCTTGTGCTCTGCGGCATTGTCTTGACGCGAGCACGCGTCGTGCAACACAACTGTTGCAATAGTATTCAATGCTGCGTTGGATGAGTGCCCGTGGGACTATTGTCCAATTTGCGGGTGATCGTACAGGAGAACAAATTGGCAGACGACGAAATCTGGATCAGCAATATCTTTAACGACACCACGATTGTGCGTGGAACAGAGATAGACCGCAGCGAGCCGGGATGGGTTGCCCTCAAGGAAAGGCAGTCAGTTTCGGCGGCGGAGCTGCCACTCAACATCTACGCCCACTACAAAGACGAAACTTTTCGGAACTTGCCGCCAGCATTCGAAGGTGCCGGAGGTTTGAAGCTATCGGCTGGTATTGCTGCCGTGTTGCAGCAGTTCGATCTCGGGAGCGCCTTTCTCGTTCCGATACAGCTCTATCTCTACGACCGGCGCACCCCTGTGGACCAGAAGTATTTCATCTACGCCTCCTATGAGCGCAAGGAAGCCTTCGTTCCGGAATTGAGTCGCGATGTTAGGCGGCCGTCTCGCGAGAAAGT
>JBARVN010000049.1:0-1511 GCA_049646285.1 Albidovulum sp.
CTGTAATCAACAACGCGCCAGCGGCCTTCAGGGCTGCATGGCTGTCATTATTGGCCAACAAAGCGCTGGGGTCGGCGCCCGTGGCACGGATCATCGGCACGGTTTGCGCATCAACTATCCCGCCTGCGGCCTCGGTTGGCCCATCTCTTCCGTCCGTGCCGCCGGACAAAAACACCCAGTCGCGGCCAAGATCCGGCATGCCCATGGCAACCCTCAGCGCCAGCTCTTGATTGCGCCCCCCAAGGCCGGTGCCTTTGAGCATAACGGTGGTTTCACCACCAAAGATCAGACACGCTGGCTGGCCCTTTTTTGCAGCCGTGGCGGCCTTTATTATGACGTCGGCTGCCGCACTGACATCCCCAACCAGATGGTCCGAGACGATATTGGCATTCGCCGCATTGGCCATTGCCTCAAGGCTTTTGCGGTTCGACCCGATCAGCCGGTTATTTGCACTTGGCAAAGGGTCCACCGCCGCTTCGGGCATGTTCAGGTGCGCGCGCACGGCTGCTGGCAGGTTTGGCCATAGTCCACGGTCGATAAGCAGCTGCCGCGCATGCCCACGCGTGCCAATGGGCGAGACAGTGGGGCCAGAAGCAATAGCGCGCAGGTCATCCCCAATCACGTCGGACAGGATAAAGGCCGATACCGGTGCGGGGGCCGCAGCGCGCAATAACCCGCCGCCCTTCAGGCGCGACAGTTGTTGGCGGATCAGATTGATCTCATTGATCTCGACCCCGCCGGCCAGCAAAAGGCGGTTCACCTCGGCCTTGTCGCTCAGGCTCAGACCCGCCACAGGGGCCGGAAGCAAAGCAGAGCCGCCGCCGGATATCAGGGCAATGACCCGATCTTTGGCGGTGCCGGTGCCAAGCAGGGATTCGACGGCCAATGCGGCCTTGGCTCCATTCTCATCCGGCACCGGGTGACCAGCGGCCATAATGGTTGTACCCGGCAGTTCGCGGGCGTTTTCATAGTTTGTGATCACAAGGGCGCGGACGAGATTTTCATCCAACGCATTTAGCAGTTCCGCCGCCATCGGAACGGCTGCTTTGCCAATAGAAACAACAATATACGCCCCGCCCGGATCCGGACGGGGCAAGGGTGTGTCTGACAAGGCCGCGCGTAAAGCGAGGGCCGGATCGGCAGCCTGGCAGGCCACCAAAAACAGATCCTTTGCCTTGTCGCGCAGCCTTGTCATAGGTCTATGCCCCTGCGATTTGCTTGGCTTTTTCCACCAGCACTTCGGCCTGGCGAATTGAAGCGTAGTCGATCAGACGACCGTCCAAAGATACAGCCCCCTTGCCTTCGGCGGCGGCCTTAATCATGGCTTCGAGGATACGTTTGGCCTTGGTCACTTCGGCTTCAGATGGGCTCATCACCTCATTGGCCAAAGCGATTTGGCTTGGATGGATCGCCCACTTGCCTTCGCAGCCCAGAACAGCGGCGCGCTTGGCGGCCGCGCGGTATCCTTCGGGGTCCTGAAAATCACCAAACGGGCCGTCAACGGGCCGCAG
>JBARVN010000050.1:0-3321 GCA_049646285.1 Albidovulum sp.
GCGCTGGCCGTCGTCAACCCCAACCGTCAGGACGAAAGCGGCGATCTGGGGCATCTTTGCGCGGCCTCGGTGGTGTTCTTGATGCTGGTCGAGGCGAACCGGCTTTTGCGCGACAAAGGCACAAAAATCCCCGATCTGATGGCGATGCTTGATCTTGTGGCGCTGGCCACTGTCGCCGATGTGGCCCCGCTGACCGGTGTGAACCGAGCGCTGGTGCGCCAAGGGCTGAGGGTGATGGCGCGGCGAGAGCGCATCGGGCTGGTGAAACTGGCCGATGTGGCACGGATGGACCGCGCGCCCACGCCATATCATCTTGGATTTTTGCTTGGGCCCCGTGTCAATGCGGGCGGACGCATCGGGGCGGCCGATCTGGGCGCGCGGCTTTTGTCCACCGATGATGCGCATGAGGCCGAAGCATTGGCCGAACGGCTGGATCTATTGAACACCGAGCGGCGCGAGATTGAAAACCGGGTGCGTGAAGCGGCCCTGGCGCAGGCTGAGGAACGGGGGCTGGATGGTCCGCTGGTCTGGGCAGCGGGCGAAGGCTGGCATCCGGGTGTTGTGGGCATTGTCGCGGCGCGTCTGAAAGAGGCCACCAACCGGCCTGCGGTGGTGATCGGGCTGGATGGAGATGAGGGCAAGGGCTCGGGCCGCTCGGTCGCAGGGATCGACCTTGGCGCGTCAATCCAGCGGCTGGCGGCCGAGGGGCTGCTGATCAAAGGCGGCGGGCACAAGATGGCCGCAGGTTTGAGTGTGGCGCGCGACCAACTGGAACCCGCGATGGCCCGGCTTAGGGAGCTTTTGGCGCGTCAGGGTGCAGCAGCAATAGGACCGCGCGATCTGCGTCTGGACGGGCTTTTGATGCCCGGGGCTGTGACTCCGGCGCTGATCGAGGCGATTGAGCGCGCAGGTCCCTTCGGTCAGGCCGCCCCTGCCCCGCGCTTTGCCTTTGCCGATATGGTCATTACCCATGCCCGCCGGATTGGGGACACGCATCTGCGCATCAGCTTTTCCGACGGGCTAAGTGCGCCCGTCGAGGCCGTTGCCTTCGGGGCCTTCGATACCGGGCTTGGCCCGATGCTGGAAGCGCATGGCGGCATGCGGTTTCATCTGGCCGGACGGCTGGAGCTAAACCACTGGCAGGGCCGCACAAAAGCCCAATTGCGCCTGGAGGATGCCGCACGCAGCTGAACCTGCGACATCCCTTCAAGTTTTTCAAAAAACCCCCTTGCGAGTCAGCCGCCCGTGGCCTAAACACCGCTCCACGCTAAGTGTGGCCCGTTCGTCTATCGGTTAGGACACCAGGTTTTCAACCTGGTAAGAGGGGTTCGACTCCCCTACGGGCTGCCACTCCCCTATACATTTTTGCTTTGGCCGCACTTCTGAAGAGAAGCTAGGGCCTATTGGTCAGAATACTATCCAACCTAGAAATGCTTGGATTTCAGTGGCTAGACGCCTGAGACTCCGATATCGCCAAATCACACATTTCGGCAATTTTGTGTATGTCGACCCCAGCAAAATTTGGGCACAAGCCAGCCCCCGGCGTGAGGGTCTGGTACGGGGGCCGCTACTTCCGCCTGCTACAGAAGGCCTCATTGATCATCATGCGGCTTAGATCCCTGCCATCTTCCCATAAGCATTCAGATCATTCGGGCGCGACTGTGGCGACCTGTACGGTGGTAGTGAACGCGCTTGCCGGAGACATACGCCCCGCAGCTTGCCGCTGAAGCTGTCGATGAAGCCGTTCGGCGGGGGCTTGCCCGGAGCGATTCAGTGCCAGTCGATGCCAGTCTTCCGAACCGATTTGAGTATCGCCATTTTGGTGAACGCAGTGCCGTTATCTGAAACTGTTGTCTTTGGCATGCCGCGCTCAGCGATGATCTGTTCATCTGTGAACCGCGCCTTCATTTGTCCGTCCTTTTGACGGGCGAACTCTACACAAATCTGGAGGGGTTTTACCCGCACAGGTCAACTTCGATCGGTGCTTCGGTGTCTATTGAGTGGTCATTCAGTCTGCTCTCAACCTCAAGACAGGCCATGACACCGTCAAACCGGCCACCGTGAGGCTGGGTGTCGAGATGGCTGCCAATGGCGATTGGCGGCAGGTCCGGTTTACGTGTGCGGCGTCTGGCGCACATGTTGCCCAACCGTTCGAACTTGACCAAGAAGTTCGGAGCTGGCGCCAAATACACGCGCAGCACCTTGGCATGGCTGCAACCATCGACGCGTCAATGTCCAACGGGTCAGTGCCCGCCCCACTCGCGCAGCCGCGCCACGTAGCGGGCCAGAGTGTCAATCTCAAGGTTGATGATATCGCCAACGCGGGCCGCCCCCCATGTCGTGGCGGATTTGGTATGGGGAATGATATTCACACCGAACTCAGCCCCATTCACCTCATTTACCGTCAGCGACGTACCGTTAAGCGCGACCGAGCCTTTGGAGGCAATAAAACCTGCCAGTTCATCCGGTGCCCGGAAGGTAAAGCGGGTGCTGTCGCCGTCATCCTGCATCGCCACAATCTGTGCCACGCCGTCCACATGGCCCGACACGATATGGCCGCCCAGCTCATCCCCGACCTTCAGCGCCCGTTCAAGGTTCAGGCGCTTGGCCACGTGCCAGCCATTGCGGCCGATGTTGGTCTTCGACACTGTCTCGGCCGAAATTTCGACCTCAAACCAGTCTTGCGGGTCGGTGCCGGTGGCAATCACCGTCAGGCAAACCCCATCGCAGGCAATTGAGGCGCCAATATCAATGCTGTTCACCGGGTAGGCGGTGCCAATCCGGGCCAAAAGATCGCCGCGCTGCTCCAGCGCAAGCACTTCGCCAATATTCGTGATAATTCCTGTGAACATAGGCCAGCCTCCGTTTTTTCCTGCTTACCGCGTTTCGGCTTGGGTGTGCATCCGCATTTTGAATCTTTTTTCAACCCGGCCAGACGCACGAATTGAGGATAAAACCGGATCCACAGTCAATTCGGGTGACTTCCGTTTGCAACCAATATGCCTTGGGTAAGGTGGGTTTTAGCCCGCCCTTCGGGGCAAAGGCTCATGTCGACAAAGGCGGAACCGCGCACAATATCGCTGACACGGGCCTAGGCGTGCCTTGACGACGGTCAGAGACTGGACTAGCTAACACCCGTTGCGCGGGCGTTGTGTAATGGTAAGACCCTAGCCTTCCAAGCTAGAGACGCGGGTTCGATTCCCGCCGCCCGCTCCAGACCTCTGTTCATTCTGAAAAATGAATACCGTCCTATGGGTATGCGACCCCCTCAGACATCCGACCAGGTCAATATTTGACAGAATAGTCCGGCAGAATGTTTCG
>JBARVN010000051.1:0-17286 GCA_049646285.1 Albidovulum sp.
GTCGCCGGCAGGACCGGCGACGCCCCCCGAAGGTATTTTCGAACAGAAGAACGGGGCAGCGGCATGAGGTCGGTTTTGCCGATCCTGACGGTTCTCGCGGCGATTCTGGCGCTGTGGTATGGCGCGAGTGTGTGGCTGAACAGCCAATGGAGCTATGATCAGGCCAGCCGGGCGGGGGTGACGCTGTCCTTCGCGGAGGTGGTGCGCGACACGCAGGTACAAAAACGCCCGGTGCTGCCGCCACCGCATCAGGTGGCGGTGGGTCTTTGGGACGGGTTGGCCGGGCAGAAGGTGACGTCAAAGCGCAGTCTGGTCTATCACGCCTGGGTGACGCTGACCGCCACGATGGTGGGGTTTGGCATTGGCACGGCCTTGGGCATTTTGCTGGCCATTGGGATCGTGCACAACCGCGCCATGGATCTGTCGGTGATGCCTTGGGCGATTGCCAGCCAGACCATTCCCATTCTGGCCATAGCGCCGATGGTGATTGTGGTTCTGGCCTCGGTCGGGGTGACCGGGCTTTTGCCGAAGGCGGTAATCTCGGCCTATTTGAGCTTTTTCCCGGTGGTGGTGGGCATGGTCAAAGGCTTTCGGGCACCTGACCATATGCAGCTTGACCTTTTGGCCACCTATAGCGCCAGCCGGACGGCCACATTCCTGAAGCTGCGGCTTCCAGCGTCGATGCCATATCTTTTTGCTTCGCTGAAAGTGTCGATTGCGGCGTCATTGGTGGGGGCGATTGTGGGTGAGCTTCCGGCGGGCGCATCGGCAGGCTTGGGCGCGCGGCTGCTGAGTGGCAGCTATTACGGCCAGACCATCCAGATCTGGTCGGCACTTTTCACCGCGGCCATTCTGGCGGCCGGGTTGGTGATGATCGTCACCGCCATTGAACAGCGCACTTTGCGCCGCATGGGGATGGTTCGATGATCTGGCTTTGGGGGGCGATCATATTCTGGCTGGCCGCCTGGGCTTTCAACGTATGGCTGTCGCAGCGGCCTGCGGCGGCGGGCCGGTTTTTGCGCCTCTTCATTCCCGCGCTCTTTGGTGTGACGTTGCTGGTGATCTGGGAGGGCGTGGTGCGCGGATTGGATGTGCCGGGCGTAATCTTGCCGGCACCTTCCGCGATCTGGCAGACAATTTTGGGTTCAACCGAGATCTTGTGGATTGATTTCGTCCAGACCATCATCAAAGGCGCATTGTCGGGCTACCTGATGGGCTGTGGGGCGGCGGTGTTGACGGCGATCGCCATCGACCGGTCGCCGTTTTTGCAACGCGGGTTGCTGCCGGTGGGCAATTTCATCGCGGCGCTGCCGATTGTCGGCACTGCGCCTATTTTGGTGATGTGGTTCGGGTTTGACTGGCATTCAAAAGCCGCTGTCGTCGTGGTGATGGTGTTTTTTCCGGTGCTGGTGAACACCGTGGCCGGGTTGACCCAGACCGACCGCATGCAGCGCGATCTGATGGCGACCTATTCGGCAAGCTACTGGCAGGCCCTGATGAAGTTGCGCCTGCCGGCCGCGATGCCGTTCATCTTTAACGGGTTGAAGATCGCCACGACACTGGCGTTGATCGGCGCTATTGTGGCTGAATTCTTTGGCTCACCCATCCGCGGGATGGGGTTTCGGATTTCCACCGCCGTCGGGCAGCTATCGCTTGATATGGTCTGGGCGGAAATTGCCGTGGCGGCTTTGGCCGGATCGGCATTCTACGGGTTGGTGGCGCTGATCGAAAAGGGCGTCACGTTCTGGCATCCCTCGCAAAGAGGGCGTGTATAACAACAAGGAGGTTCTACCGATGAAGAAACTGCTGCTTTCGGCCATGGCTGTGGGGTTTTTCACCACCGCAGCGCAGGCCGCGGATGATGTGACCTTGCAGCTGAAATGGGTGACGCAAGCCCAGTTCGCAGGCTATTTTGTGGCCAAAGACAAAGGCTTTTACGACGAGGAAGACCTAAATGTCACGATCCAGGCGGGGGGGCCGGATATCGGACCCGAGCAGGTGATCGCGGCCAAGCAGGCCGATGTGATCGTGGACTGGATGTCGGCCGCATTGGCTGCGCGCGAACGCGGTCTGCCTTTGGTCAACATCGCCCAGCCCTT
The DNA here is from genome assembly GCA_049646285.1 of Albidovulum sp. Classification (GTDB taxonomy): domain Bacteria; phylum Pseudomonadota; class Alphaproteobacteria; order Rhodobacterales; family Rhodobacteraceae; genus Albidovulum. Next base: position 2,100 of record JBARVN010000051.1, read on the forward strand.
CAAACACGGTGGGCTGCAGCTGACATGTCTTCGCGAAACCGGCATCGCATCGCCTGCCGATTTCCCCGGCCATACGCTGGGCGTCTGGTTCTTTGGCAATGAATACCCGTTTTATGCGTGGATGGCCAAGCTGGGCATAGGCACGAATGGCGGTGAGGATGGCGTGAACGTTTTGAAACAGGCGTTCAACGTGGATGCTTTGTTGCAAAAGCAGGCCGAGTGCATTTCGGTGATGACCTATAATGAATATGGTCAGGTGCTGGATGCCGGGATCACGCCGGATCAGCTGGTGACCTTCAACTATCTCAACGAAGGCATCGGGGTGATGGAAGACGGGCTTTACGTGCTGGAAGACAGCCTGACAGACGCGGCTTTTGAGGACAAAATGGTCCGCTTTGTCCGTGCCAGCATGAAGGGTTGGAAATATGCCGAGGCGAACCCGGATGAGGCCGCCCAGATTGTCATCGACAATGACGAAACGGGCGCCCAGACACTGGAACATCAGCAATATATGATGAGCGAGGTCGCCAAGCTGACCGCAGGCTCAAACGGAGCGCTTGATCCGGCGGATTACGAGCAGACGGTGGCGACGTTGCTGGGGGCAATCTCGGAAGATAACCCTGCGATCACCAAGGCGCCTGAAGGGGCATGGACGCATCAGATCACCGACAAGGCGCTGCAATAGGCCAGTCGGGGGCGATCAAAGCAGGGCGCGCGGAGAGATCTGCGCGCCTTTTTGCTTGCCCTCGGGCGCGGTTCACGCTCTATCTCGGGCAGAAACAACGGGCGGGCGATGATCATGGGTGATGCGAAAATTGGGGTGCGGGTGCTGATTGTATTGGCGGGGCTTTTGGTTCTGACAGGCTGTAACCGCGACCGCCTTCGCGTGACGGAATGTGTCGATGGCCGCCCGGTCGTGGAACGCATTGCAGATGTCGCACCGCCGAATTGCTAAGGCAGTTGGAGATCTGTCAAGGCTATCGGACCGTCTTGTAAAGTTGTAAACTCCTGCCCTGAGATTTGAGTTGAGGGTCGCGATGGTTCGCTCGGCACTGACAGGCACACGTGTGCGCGAACGCCGTCTGGCGATCCGCATGAAGCAGGCGGATCTGGCGCGCACAGTCGGCATTTCACCGGCCTATCTCAATTTGATCGAGCATAACCGCCGCCGCGTCGGGTCTGAACTGGTGGCCGTGCTGGCAGAGGCGCTGGCGGTTGAGCCTGCGGCCCTTGCCGAAGGTGCGGAAAGTGCGCTTTTTGAGCAGTTGCGCGAAGCGGCGGCGGAAGGCGATGCGGGCGAAACCGTGGCAGAGCTGGCCCGGATTGAGGAATTCGTCGGCCGGTTTCCCGGTTGGGCCGCCCTTTTGGGCAAGGTGCAGGCCCGGATTGGCGGGCTGGAGCGGGCGTTGGGCGTGCTGAATGAACGCATGGCGCATGACCCGTTTCTGTCGGCGTCGCTGCATGAGGTCGTCTCGGCCGTGACCTCGGTCCGGTCTACCGCCGCGATACTGGCCGAAAGCGAAGAGATGGAGCCCGAATGGCGCGCCCGGTTTCATGCCAATGTCTATGAAGACAGTATCCGTCTGAGCGAGGCTGCGGCGGCGCTGGTGGCCTATCTTGATACATCGAAGGAAAGTGAAACGGGCCTGTCTTCCCCGCAAGAGGAAGTGGAGGCATGGCTGGCGCGAACCGAGTACCATCTGGCGGCGTTGGAACGTGCAAACCCACCTGCGCCCGAAAGCCTGATCGATGGGGTGCCGGAACTTGCAAGCGGTGGGGCGCGCAAGCTGGCGCTGATCCATATTGCGCGCTACCGGGCGGATGCGCAGGCGCTGCCGCTGGACCGGTTTTTGCGCGCATTGGACGAGGTGGGGGCCGAGCCTGCGGCCTTGGCGCGGGTCATGGGCAGCGGGCTTGCCCCGGTTCTGCGCAGGTTGGCAACACTTCCGGACGGAGCGGGCCCTCCCGTGGGGCTGGTCGCGTGTGATGCCTCGGGCACGATGACCTTTCGCCGCCCTGCGCCGGGATTTGCCTTTCCCAGACATGGGTCTGCCTGCCCGCTCTGGCCGCTTTATGAAGCGCTGGCACGCCCGATGGTGCCGATCCGGGCATCGGTGGAAATGGCGGGACGTATTGCCCAACGGTTTGTGGTTCACGCCTGGTCAGAGCCACGCCATCCCGGCGGGTTTGATGGCCCGCAGGTGGTCGAAGCCCTGATGCTGATCTTGCCTGCAAGCGAGGTGCGGGATGCGGGGGAACGGATGATCGGGTCCTCGTGCCGGATCTGCCCGCGCGGTGCCTGTGCGGCCCGTCGCGAGCCGTCAATCCTGACTGAGGACGGGTGAAGTAAAAGTCCGATGTTGGTGTCGTTTGGTTGCTATTGGCGTCTGTTTGATCTTGATTGAGTATCGACAGGTTCGAACGATGCTACGTTTGGACAAGGGGGTGAGGGTTGAGGATGAGATACAGCGCGGGCATGCCCTGCACTCCAAATAGCGCTTCGTCGCCAAGCGACCAGAAATCCGAAGGCCAGTTGATGACCGTCATCGCCCGCGCTGTCACAGGCTCGCCCTGTTGCGCCGGAGGCCTGTTGTGAAACCCGCGCGCGCCCCCCGGTTTTTAGCCCGGCAGAATTATCGCCGCCGCCGGATGATCGACGCGGCCCGGTTGCTGCCGCTCTTGGGTGTCGGCCTGATCCTTGTACCGATCCTGTGGCAACCGGCCGAAACCGCCGCCCCGGATACCGTGCGGGGGGGGTATTATCTTTTTGCGGTGTGGACGGCGCTGATCGTTTCAGCCGCCATTCTGGCACGGCTTTTGCGCACCGCACGCGCAACCGGGCCTGTTGATCCGGCACCCACGGCCAATAAAGGCGCGAACTGATGGTGCCGTTCAATATTCTGGTTGCCGTCTGTCTGGCCTATGTGTGCATTTTGTTTCTGGTGGCCTTTGCCGCCGAACGGCGGGCCGAGCGCGGGCAGGCGGGTTGGCTACGCTCGCCGCTGATCTACACCTTGTCGCTGTCGATCTACTGCACCGCCTGGACCTTTTACGGGGCCGTTGGCTACGCGGCACGTTCCGGGCTTGAGTTCGTGACCATCTATCTTGGGCCGACAATTGTGCTGATTGGCTGGTGGGTTATCTTGCGCAAGCTGGTGCGGATCGGGCAGGCGCAGCGTGTGACCTCAATCGCCGATCTGATCTCGTCGCGCTATGGCAAGTCGAACCTGCTGGGCGTTATCGTCACGGTGATTTCGGTGGTGGCCGCCACGCCCTACATCGCTTTGCAACTGCAATCGGTGACGCTGTCATTCGGCGTCTTTGCCTCCGGCACGCCTGAGGGCTGGGCGCTGCCAGATCAGGGCGCCACGGCGTTGTGGGTCGCGGCGGGGCTGACGCTATTCACCATCCTTTTTGGCACCAGAAATCTGGATGCGAATGAACGCCATCACGGTGTGGTCATGGCTATTGCCCTTGAAGCCGTGGTCAAGCTGGTGGCGCTGCTGGCGGTCGGGATCTTTACCGTCTGGGGTGTGGCCGGGGGGTGGGCCGACGTGGTGTCACGCATTGAAACCTCGCCGATCGCTGACTGGCCGCTGCGGCCCGGTCGATGGATCGGGCTGACCTTCGTGTCCGCCGCGGCCCTTCTGACACTGCCGCGGATGTTTCAGGTGATGGTCGTCGAGAATTCGGACGAGCGGCATCTGGCCACCGCATCCTGGGCCTTTCCGCTTTATCTGATGGCGATGAGCCTGTTTGTGATCCCGATTGCGGTGGTGGGCCTTGATACCTTGCCCAAAGGGTCCAACCCGGATCTTTTCGTGCTGACGCTGCCTTTGGCGGCCGGGCAGGGCAAGCTTGCGATGCTGGCGTTTCTGGGCGGCTTTTCATCCGCGACATCGATGGTGATTGTGGCCGCGATTGCGCTGGCCACGATGGTGTCGAACCATATCGTGACACCTTTGTGGCTGTCGCTGCGCGAAGGCGGCACCAAGGCACCGGGCGATGTGCGCGGCCTAGTCTTGATGTCGCGCCGCCTGTCCATCGCGGGAATATTGGCGCTGGGCTATATCTATTACGCCGTCTCGGGCGGGTCGGCGGCGCTGGCCTCGATCGGGTTGATTGCCTTTGTGGGCGTGGCACAGATCTTGCCAGCCATGCTGGGCGGCATATTTTGGCGCGGGGCCACCGGGGTGGGGGCGGCATTGGGGCTGAGCCTTGGGTTTCTGGTCTGGCTTTATACGCTTTACCTTCCGTCATTCGGGACAGGCGGGCTGATGTCGGCCCAGTTGATGGCCGAAGGGCCGGGAGGCGTGTCGTGGCTGCGCCCCTATGCGCTTTTTGGCATCGAAGGGCTGGATCCGATGCTGCATGCGCTGTTTTGGTCGATGGCGGTGAACACGGGGGCCTTCTTGATGGGGTCCCTTCTGACCTTTCCGGCACCGGTGGAGCGGATGCAGGGGCTGGCCTTTGTCAATGTCTATGAGCAAGACCCCGGTGCGCGCGGCTGGTTGCGTGGTGGGGCCGAGGCCGAGGATCTGTTGATCATGTCGCAAGGCATTCTGGGCGCCGAAGACGCCCAGGGGTTTTTCCAATCCGAGGCTTTCGCCCAAGGCAAGGCCGGGTACCTGCCCGACACCACACCTGATTTCATCGAGCGGCTGGAACGCCGCCTTGCCGGGGCCGTGGGGGCGGCCACCGCCCATGCCATGATCGCCCAATTCGTCGAAGGGGCGGCTGTGTCGGCGCAAGATCTGATGGCGGTTGCCTCGGAAGCCCAGCAGATTCTGGAATATTCCTCGCAGCTTGAGGCCAAATCCGAAGAGCTGGCCCGCACCGCGCGGCAATTGTCCGAGGCCAATGACAAGCTGCGCGATCTGTCGGTGCAAAAGGATGCGTTTCTCAGCCAGATCAGCCATGAGCTGCGCACGCCCATGACCTCGATCCGCGCCTTTTCCGAGATCTTGAAGGACCCTGAGTTGCCCGATGGGATGCAGCAAAAATATGCAACCATCGTGCATGATGAAACCATCCGGCTGACCCGGCTTCTGGATGATCTTTTGGATCTGAGCGTGCTTGAAAACCGCAAGGTCCAGCTGACGATCAAGGTGGCCAATCTGCATGACCTGATCACTCAAGCGGTGCAGTCGGCGTCAAACACACGGCCAGAGCGCAGCTTTATCATTCACCGCGATTTTCCTGCCGAACATATCCCCGTCATCACCGATACGGACCGGTTGATGCAGGTCTTTATCAACCTCGTCTCCAACGCCCGGAAATATTGTGATGCGGCGCGGCCAGAGCTGACCATTTCCTCCCGCCGCCGTGGCAGCCGTATCATGGTTGATTTCATCGACAATGGCGCAGGGATCCCCAAGGCATCACAGCGCCTGATCTTTGAGAAATTTGCGCGCCTGACCGATACGGCGCGGGCGGGAGGGGCGGGACTGGGTCTGGCGATCTGCCGTGAGATTATGGCCAACCTTGGCGGCACCATCGCCTATTTGCCGGGTCAGGGCGGCGCGGCTTTCCGGGTCTCATTGCCGGTCAAGCCCGATCGCGTCGCAGCCAAGGAGAGCTAGATGTTTGGGGCAAACGCGCCACCTGAACGCTGATCTCAACCAATTGGTAACCCTGATCTGTCAAGCAAGGGCAAAGGCCCGCACCGGCTTGCGGGGATGGAGGCATGACCGAGCGCGCGCCCGATACAGTTCTGAGACGGATGGCCGAGGCGGGGCGAGGCCTGTCGGGCAGCGGCGTTCTGACGCCTGAAAGGGCGCTCGGAAAGGCCGTGGCAAAAACCGCGCAAGACATGCTGAAGCTGCCTTTGGTGATCACGCGCACCTCGGACACCAAGATTGGCCTGGCCGAAATCCTGGAATGCCTGCCTGAACGGTCCCTGATTGGTGTGCTACAAGGGCCCCAAGACGGGTTGGGACTGGCGGTTTTGTCGGCTGAAACCCTGACCACTTTGATTGAAATGCAAACCACGGGGCGGTTGAGCAGTGCCGCGGCTTCGGCACGCAAACCCACACGGACAGATGCGTCGATGTCGGTCCGGTTTATTGACCAGATGCTGGCAGAGCTTGAACTGTTGCTTGCCACTGACCCTGCCTTGGCGTGGATCGGCGGGTTTCGATATTCCTCATATCTTGATGATCCGCGCCCCTTGGGGTTGCTGCTGGAAGATGTTGCGCATCGGTTGGTGCAGATTGACGTGGGGTTTGGCAGCGACGGGGTGCGGCAGGGTCGCATTTTGCTGATTTTACCTGCCGAGGGCCGCGGGCCGGTGCCCGCCCGCCTGTCGGGCGCAGAGCCGGGTATGTCTGACGCCAATGCGGCGCAAGGCATCAATGACTGGGCTGAAAACATTGAACTGGCCGTCAATGAGACCCGCGCGCAGCTCTACGGCGTGCTGGACCGGGTACAGCTGCCTTTGGAACGCGTGCTGGCACTGGCCCCCGGTTCTATCGTGGAGGTCTCAAAAGGGGTTTTGAGCCGGGTTCGAATTGAAGGGCATGGCAATCGTTTCGTGGCCTGGGGAAAGCTTGGGCAATGTCAGGGCAATCTGGCCGTGCGCCTGCATCTGACACTGGATTCCAAGGGCGAAGAAATGGCGGAACTGGCATCGGAAGGCAAAAATGCCGCCCTATCCATTGCCAGCATTCCCCCCATGGAATGATCTTTTTGGGGAAGGGTGATGACGCGTCCGGCGGATCAGCCGGCCTTTGACAGCGCGTCAATCTGCGCGCGGAAGGGTTCCAGATTATACCCCCAGCGTGCGGGCAGGCCGACCAACTCATCAATCGGGCGCTGTCCGGCCTGGCTCATGGCCCAGACGATTGAGGACCGGTTGCCAGAGGCACAATAGGCCAGAACCGGACCGGCCGCGGCCGCGATTGCGGTTTTCTGGATTTCGATGTTTTCTGCAGTGATCGCGCCGCCGATCACCGGATTGACCACAAACGCCATCCCGGCCGCCTCTACCGCGGCCATAAGCGCTTGTGTCTGCACTTCGGGCGGGATCTCGGTATCCGGGCGATTGTCGATCACGGTTGTGAAGCCGGCCGCACGGATCGCGGCGACATCCGCAGGTGTGATCTGTGGTGAGACGGCGTAGGCTTCGGTCAGGGCGCGGATGTCCATGTTCTATCCTCAGGCAGTGGCGCGCCGGTCAATCCGACGTCTGATGGCAGGCGTGGCGATCATACCGGCGATCATGGCGATTAGGAAGATAGCACCGCCCACGCCGCCAAAAGACAAAGACGCAAGGGCAGGGCCCGGACAGAGACCGGCCAAGCCCCAACCCATGCCAAACATGACCGAACCGATGATCAGGTTCGGATCCAGCCTTGGGTCGGGTGCCTGCGGAAGCGTCGTGCCGAGCACCGAGGTCTGCCTGGCGGCCGCGACCCTCCACGCCAGTGCCATGGGTACGATCGCGCCCCCGAGTACGAAGGCCAGTGTCGGGTCCCAATCCCCGAAGACATCCAGCCATCCTTGAATGCGGGCGGTGTCGGTCATTCCCGAAATCGTAAGCCCAAGGCCGAACAGGCCGCCGGCAAGGGCGGAAAACACCATGCGTTTCATCAGATCACCCCCCAAATATGCCGAAACAGCAGCACCGAGATCCCACCGGCCAACAGATAGATCACGGTCGCCGCGATGCCGCGCGGCGACAGGCGCGACAATCCGCAGACGCCGTGGCCCGATGTGCAGCCATTTGCCAGCCTTGTGCCGACGCCCACCAGCAGGCCTGCGCCAATCACAACGGCAAAATTCGTCGTCAGATGCGTGTCGGCCTGCCCCAAAAGCCGCGCTGCAATGGCCGGAACCGCGACAAGAGCTGCAACAAAGGCCAGCCTTTCGCCGTTGCTACCGCGCGCTGATCCATCGGCAAGCCCGCCAATAATCCCCGACGCCCCCATGATCCGGCCATTGACCAGCAAGTAAAGCGCGGCCGCTGATCCGATGATGAGCCCGCCGAAAAGCCCCCAAAGCCACTCAATCTGCATGATTTACCCCTTCGGTTTCGCGACGCCAATTTGCCATCCAAAGTTCGCTATACGCCTGCGGCACCGTGTTTTGAACAGTCATGATCGGATGCGGAGAAGATTTTTCATGCTTGATCGTTCGTCTGGTTCTAGGATTGACTTGCATCAAAGTCCGCAACGTCCGAGCCTGCGTTGATGGATCCGGACACATGAAAGGAACGCCCGATGACATCCATTGCTGAACGGAAAGCCCAACTGGATACCCGCCGTGCAGATCTTGAGGCGCGGATTGCCGGGATCGGCGCAGAGTTGGTAAGCCATGAGGCCAAAGATTGGGAGGAAATGGCGGTCGAGCGCGAAGCAGATGAGATGCTTGAAGATCTTGGGCAGGCAGCTCAGGCCGAAATCCGGATGATCGATGCGGCACTGGGCCGGATTGAAGCTGGGGAATACGGCGATTGCGTGAAATGTGGCGGTGCGATTTCTGACGAACGGTTGGATCTTCTGCCTGCCACGCCCTTTTGCCGTGATTGCGTTCCTGAAAAATAGCCTTCTTCAGGCTGGACCATTGCCAACAGGTCTCCGACCCTTAAACTGCCCAAAACGAGAAAAGACGGGGGAGAGCACATGGTGCAACCGGTTCGTGTATTGCAGTCGAATGGCGTCGCCACGCTGACCATCGACTATCCGCCCGTGAACGCCCTTGCGGCGCCGGTTCGCATTGGGCTGATGGATGGGCTGGCGGATGCAGTGGCCAACCCTGACATCAAAGTCATTTTGATCGCAGCGGCTGGGCGCACCTGGCCTGCAGGCGCCGATATTCGGGAATTCGGGCGCCCGCATCAGTATCCGTCCCTGCCGGAACTGTGTCAGGCCATCGCAGACAGCCCCAAGCCCGTGGTCGCGGCCATGCATGGAACCGTCTTGGGCGGCGGGTTGGAACTGGCGCTGAGTGCCGGCTACAGGTTGGCAAAGCCGGGCACTAAGCTGGGCTTGCCCGAAGTGAGCCTTGGCCTCTTGCCGGGCGCAGGCGGCACACAAAGATTGCCGCGGCTGATCGGTGCGAAACCTGCACTTGGCTTGATGTTGAGTGGCTTGCCGATGGAGGCAAATCGCGCCTTGAGCCTTGGGCTGATTGATCAGCTTGCGCCGCGTATCCACCGAACCGCAGCAGAGTTTGCGGCGGCATTGGTGGTGGGCGACGCGGCCTTGCCCGTGCGCACAAACCTGGCGGAAACGGCGGCAGGATCGTCCGCTTGGCTGACTGCGGTTGCCGAGGCAAGGGAAGGGATGGGGTCAAGCCGTCGTTTACCCGCCCCGTCGCGGATTATTGATTGCGTCGAGGCCGCGCTTTTGCTGCCCGAGCCCGAAGGCTTTGCCTTTGAGCGGGTTTGTTTCGAAGAATTGATGGCCACACCCGAATCTTCAGCCCTTCGCCATGCGTTTTTGTCCGAACGCCGCGCGGCGCGTCTGCCGGGGATGGACGGGGTTGTGCCGCGCGAGGTCAATCATGTCGGTGTGATCGGGGGCGGTTTGATGGGGTCGGGCATTGCCACCTCTCTGTTGTCCGCAGGCTATAAGGTCACGCTGGTCGAGCGGGAGGCCGCAGCGCTGGCGGCGGGCCTGTCGCGTGTTGCGAGCAATCATGAGCGCAGTGTCGAGGTGGGCCGACTGAGTGCGGCGGCGCGCGAAGAGGAGTGGGACCGCATCGCCGGCAGTACGGATATGAAGGCTCTGGCGGCGACCGATCTGGTGATTGAGGCGGCCTATGAGGACGAGGCCGTCAAGGCAGAGATATTCGCCGAACTGGACGCGATCATGCCTGAGGGCGCGATTTTGGCCACCAATACCAGCTATCTGGACGTGAACCGGATTGCCGCCATGACCGAGCGCCCGGCCGATGTGATCGGGCTGCACTTCTTTTCACCCGCACAGGTGATGCGCCTTGTGGAAGTGGTGGTGGCGGATCAGACCGCACCTGATGTCGTTGCGACCGGATTTGCACTGGCCAAACGCCTGGGCAAGATTGCTGTGCGCTCGGGTGTTTGCGACGGATTCATCGGCAACCGGATCCTGACCGCTTATCGGACCGCCACGGATTTCTTGATGGAAGACGGCGCGTCGCCTTATGAGATCGACCGCGCTATGGTGGCATTTGGCTTTCCGCTGGGCCCCTATCAGGTGCAAGATCTTGCAGGGCTTGATATTTCATGGGCGCGGCGCAAACGTCTGGCGGCATCACGTGATCCGGCGGCACGCTATGTCGAAATTGCCGACAAGATGTGCGAAGCCGGGCGGCTTGGGCAAAAAGCGGGGCGGGGGTATTACCGCTATCCCGATGGGACCCGCAAAGGGGTTGAAGACCCGGAAGTTCTGGCGCTGATCGCAGACGCGCGTCAGGCCAAGGGCATTGTGCCCCGCGCGGTGGACCCGCAAGAAATCTGTCAGCGCGCCTTGGCCGCCATGGCCAATGAAGGCGCCCGGATCATCGAAGACGCGATTGCGCTGCGCCCTTCCGATGTGGATCTTGTGTTATTGATGGGCTACGGGTTTCCGCGCTGGCGCGGCGGACCGCTATTGGCGGCCGATCAGGTGGGGATGTTGGAAATGCGCGACATCTTGCGCGATTATGCGCGCGAAGACCCCCAGTTCTGGCACCCCGCGCCGCTTTGGGATGACCTGATCAAGAACGGCCGCAAGTTTGCGGATCTGAACGAGGCGTGACGGGCGCGATCGTCTGCCGCTGGCAGGGCGGTCAGCTTAGAGCGATGCCCATAACCACCATGATCAGCCCGAGTGCTGACAAAAGCAGCGCGCCCAGGTTCAGCGTTACCGCCTTTTGCAGACGCGCTCTCAGCTCGGCATCGCTCAGCCCGGCGCGCCGCGCTCGATTGACACCAAGGATGCACCAGATCAGCGCGGCCAGCCCCGCAAGTGTCACAATGGCTCCGACCCAGATCATCCATTCCATCGCTAGGGTTCCCTTTCGTTTTGTCACCGCCGTAGCGCGAACTGATGTGTCGGGCAAGAGTGGGGCTTGAAGCTGTTGGGGCGAGCGTCTAGTCAGAGCACCGGTTACCAGATGGAGAAAGCCCGATGAACCAGCCTCAATCCGACGCCACCTATAGTGTTGCTGCTGACGAGCTGCGCCAGTTCATCGAACGCTACGAGCATCTGGAAGCTGAACGCAAGGATATTGCCGACCAGCAAAAAGAGGTGATGGCCGAGGCAAAGGGCCGTGGCTACGACACCAAGGTTCTGCGCAAAGTCATCGCTATGCGCAAACGTGACCAGGATGATCTGGCGGAAGAAGAGGCCGTGCTGGAGATGTACAAAGCTGCGCTGGGCATGAGCTGAGGATCAAGGTCGCGCCTTTTGGTTAAGGCGCGATAAAGGTCACCCCCGGCATCCGGGCGATTTCGGCGCAGTCACTGTCATAGCGGGCCGTGATGTCGGCGATCATCTGATCGGACCAGCCGGGCAGGTCAATTTCGACTTCCATTTCCGCAGGCACCGCAAATTTGTCGAGAAAGGCCGTGACAATTTTCCGGCGATCTTCGACGGTTTCGGGCGCGTGGCTATCAAGATAGCTTTTCAGGCGGGTCAGCCCATCGTCGGTCATGATCATCGAAAGCAGATCAAAGTCGCCCTCCAACGCCGTCTCTGCGTCCACCCCTGCCAGATTGCGCAGCAGTTCCGGCCAGATCAGCGGCGTGTCTTCATTGCACCAGACTGTCAGATCGATGTCGGGCAGCGCCGCCAGCACGCGGCGGATGACATGTGCCCAGCGAAGTTCCAAAGGCGAGGTTTCACCGACCACGGATGCATAGCTTCCGTCATTGGCCCGCCGAATGAGATCGGGGATAAGCGTTGCAGGATTGCGCAGCGCCAGATGAAATTCGCAATGAGAATTGGGGAAGAGGTTCGAATAGGCCGCAATGCGTTTGGGGGCGGTCGCGTAAAAGCCAAGATCGGTGATGACGTTGCTTGGAAAACAGATCAAGCCGTCATGGCTGAAGATCAACCGTTCGGCTGCATCCGCCTCCATCACGGCATCCAGGATAACGCTTTGCGTGTCAGACCCCGCCGGACCGCCGGAAAGCGACTTTGCGACCCGCGGCAGAAGCTGGCGGTATTTGCGCGGGGCAGGGATGGCAATGCCTGCCGCTTCCAATGGGCCACGGTTTTTCAGCAATGCCCGGATGAGCCGGTCTTCGTCGGTGCAATGCGCACCCAAGTGGTAGACAATCTGCATCTCTGCCGCTCTGCTCGTTTCTGATTGTGGTGACCCTATACGGGCTTGCTGGACAGGAAAACAGGTTTCCTGTAACCGCAAGACATCATGACCGACGAAAACACTCAAGCAATAGCCGCCATGACACACGTACCGGCGCGTCGTGGCACGGGTGGCCTGTGGTCCGCAGGCGCGCTGATCATTGCAGCCCTTGTGGTTTTGCCCATTCTGTCGGTGATCGTGCTGGCCTTTGCGCCAACTGAAAACATCTGGCCGCATTTATTGTCCACAACCTTGCCCAGATATGCCGCCAATACCGCGGTTCTGACGGGGGCTACGGGGTTCTTGGCGGCAGCGATTGGGACCGGGGCCGCGTGGCTGGTCACGATGTACCGTTTTCCCGGCAAAGGTGTTCTGGAGTGGGTTCTTTTGCTGCCGCTCGCCATTCCGGCCTATATCGGCGCCTATGCGCTGGTTGATTTTCTGGACTATTCCGGCCCGGTTCAGGTGGCCTTGCGCGAAGGATTTGGCTGGTCCTCGGCCCGCGATTACTGGTTTCCGCAGGTGCGGTCGCGCTGGGCGGCGGTGATCGTGCTTGCAGCCGCGCTTTACCCTTATGTCTACATGCTGGCGCGCGCCGCCTTTCGCGAACAATCCGCTGGCAGCTACGAGGTGGCGCGGGCCTTGGGTGCCGGCCCCTTCGGGCTGTTCTGGCGCGTGGGCCTGCCCTTGGCCCGCCCCGCCATCGCCGCCGGTGCGGCCATTGTGATGATGGAAACCGTGAATGATTTCGGCGTGGTTGATTTTTTTGCGGTGCAGACCCTGACCACCGGTATCTTCACCGTCTGGCTGGAAACCGGGAACGCGGGCGGGGCGGCGCAGATCGCCTGTGTGATCCTGGCCGTGATCCTGGCCCTGGTGGCAATGGAAAAAGTCAGCCGGCGCAAGTCACGCTACTACCAATCCGCCCGTCAGCCACGCCCGGTGATGCCGGTGGCGCTGAACGGGGCAGGGGGGTGGATCGCAACTGCGCTCTGCGCCGCACCGGTCATAGCAGGTTTTGTTCTGCCGATTGGTGTGCTTGCCAGCCATGCGCTCGACAAGCCGGGGATCTGGGCGAGCGCGGGCCTTGGGCGCGCCTTTTTCAATACGCTGGGTGTGGGCGGTGCAGCCGCAGTCGTGACCGTGACCGGTGCGCTTTTCATGGTGTACGGTGTGCGGCTGGCAGGCCGCCGTTTGCCGCGGCTGCTGTTGCCGGTCACCACAATCGGCTATGCGGCCCCCGGCGCGGTGCTCGCGGTGGGGATATTGATCCCGGTGGCCGCCTTTGATCATCGGCTGGCGGATCTGATCTTTTGGATCAGCGGATGGGAGCCGGGGCTGATCCTGACCGGTTCAGCGACAGCGATTGTGTTCGCCTATGTGGTGCGGTTCTTTGCCATCGCACAAGGCGCTACAGATGCGGCCTTTGGCCGTGTGCCACCCAGCCTGCCCATGGCCGCCCGATCCCTTGGGCGAACGGCGGGCGGGGCGCTGCACGAAGTCTATCTGCCGATGATGAAAGGGTCGGTGGGAACCGCGCTTTTGCTGGTCTTTGTCGATTGTGTGAAAGAATTGCCGGCAACCTTGCTGCTGCGCCCGTTTAATTTTGACACGCTGGCGACACGCGCCTATGAGAAGGCAAGCCTTGAGAATATAGCCGAGGCCGCACCGCCGGCATTGCTGGTCATTGCGGTCGGTCTTGTGGCCGTTGGGCTACTGGCGCGCGCAAATCTGAAAAACTCATCCCATTAGCCAATCTGGGGTCTTGCGCAAACGGTCGCGGCGTTTTATGTGGCGCGTCAATGCCCCTATAGCTCAGCTGGTAGAGCATCTGATTTGTAATCAGAGGGTCCGCGGTTCGAGTCCGTGTGGGGGCACCATTTCCTTATCCAAAATGATCCAATGACATCCTAAAAACCCTTTGTTATATACGTTTTGCGATGCCTCTTTGTCCGATGCTGTTTAATGGCATCCGATACGATACCCCCAGATTGGGGGTGTTTGTGGGGGTATCGAGAAAACGGTCAAAAGGTGATACCCCCAGCCATGCCACTTTCAGACATTCAGGTGCGCAACCTCAAACCGCGTGACAAAGCCTACAAGGTTTCAGATTTTGAAGGGTTGTTTGTCTTGGTTAAGGCAAACGGTTCCAAACTCTGGCAATTCAAATATCGCCTTTATGGCAAGGAACGCCTTCTTTCGATTGGTGTCTATCCCGAGGTTAGTTTGGCGCAAGCACGCAAATCGAAAGATGACGCACGTGCGAAAGTGGCGGCTGGCATTGACCCAAGCGAAGCCAAGCAGACCGAAAAACGGATCAAGCGCGAAGAATCCGGGCAAACTTTTGAGAAGATCGGGGCGGCATTTCTCGACAAACAACGCAAAGAGGGCAAATCCAAAGCCACACTCGACAAGACGGGATACCACCTCAAGCTCGCAAACCGCGACTTTGGACGCCGCCCGATCACTGAGATTACCGCCCCACTGATCCTAAAGACGCTGCGCAAGGTAGAAGCGAAGGGCAATTATGAGACCGCCCACCGGCTACGCGCCCGCATCGGGTCGGTTTTCCGGTATGCCGTTGCAAGTGGCATTGCAGAGACAGACCCAACCTACGCCCTGCGTGACGCCCTCATACGCCCAACCCGCGTTCATAGGGCAGCGATCACAGACCCCAAGGCGCTGGGCCGCCTGTTGGTAGAGATTGACGGCTTTGAGGGGCAAGCGATTACGCGCATTGCCCTCAAACTGTTAGCGATGCTTGCCCAGCGCCCCGGCGAAATTCGCCATGCAAAGTGGTCAGAGATAGATTTCGCCAACAAAGTCTTGGCGATACCCGCCGAAAAGATGAAAATGCGGCGGGATCATTTGGTGCCCCTACCCGATCAAGCAATCGCATTGCTGGACGATTT
Organism: Albidovulum sp.; assembly: GCA_049646285.1. GTDB lineage: Bacteria > Pseudomonadota > Alphaproteobacteria > Rhodobacterales > Rhodobacteraceae > Albidovulum. Next base: position 17,282 of record JBARVN010000051.1, read on the forward strand.
ACGGC
>JBARVN010000052.1:0-1536 GCA_049646285.1 Albidovulum sp.
CCCGACCGATTTTGCGGGCCTGAGCGCGGTCTTCCAACCCGATGGCCAGCCCATCACCCGCGCAGGTCACGATCCGGCTATTTTATTTGCGTCTATCGACACTGGAAAAATATTAGACGTCAGATCGCAACTACACTTTCTTGACGATCTCAAGCTTATCCCCAAATGACGCCCCAACTCGCGTATTTGAAAGTTCAAACTACTATTGGTGTAGTGTTGCGGCAATCAGCACTCACTGCCCCGGATTCAGAATTCACGCTAATGCCCAATGACAAGTTTTGGCGCTTACTTCCATATTGAGCGCCATGCAGCATTGGTTGATTTGGGCTCAGAGCCGCCGTTAGCCGCAACAGGCGCGAACTACCGCTTTGGGCCGAACACGATGCTGCACCTGCGAAATAGGCTTCCATGCTGCGATGTGCGTGACTGTCTGCAATGGTGAAGGTTTCGACATTGGCAAGCCCCGCAAGCGGGGCCGGGCTGCTGGGGCTCCGCCCTGAATTCTGACCTTGCTGTATTCCTGTGCCAATACGTCTTGGCCTGTCTCATCCTGAGCCATCCCAAGACGTTTGCCGCATGGTCGCCTTCACGATCCACTTTCAGCCCTGACGGGTCTGCATCCCTCTTGCAAGGCGGACGCTGCCGCCAGGCGAAGCCGAGGGGCTCTAGTCTTCGCCACTTGGCATAAGACTCCGAAGGGCTATGCGTCTGGCTTCTGGTCGAACAGAATAACGTGCGCGCCTTCTTCACTGTCAGGGTTGCCTACCAGCACGAACGGCATATCCGACCCGTACTTCTCGTAGAGACAGCGGTATTTCATCTCGCCGCTGAGCGGATCGCGCACTTGGTCATAGCGAAAGCTGTGCTGAACGCCGTCTTCGATCCAGGCCTTGACGCCATCGGGGGTCACCAGTGCAAGCGGCGCGCCGTCCAGCAAGATTGTCTCGCCAACGTTGAAAATCTCTTTCATCTCATGGGTCTCCTATCGGTCTTCTTTGGCAGCGTTACAAACCGTCGTCGCCTTTGCAACGATCTCTGCCCCGCGTGTTCCCTCTCTCGGTGTCATTGGCCCGGATCACAATCGTGTCCTGCTCCGGTCGCTTGCGAGCATTTTAGGGCTGGAGGCGGTCTATCCCGCGTCCTCATAGGGCTCGTACCTCAGGTTCGCGCCGTCCGCCTGATCAAAGTCATCGGACCATCTGGTACGGCGCATGCCGCAGCTCCATTGGAATACGACGCCGACCTCGACGTCTTCACCGTTCACCGTCGTCCAAATGACTTCGACGGGGTATCCCGCATACTTCTTCATGCTCTTCTCCTGACCTCCATTTGGTCGGAGCCGAAGTAATCAGGTGGCAGGTATCTGCCTGTCCCTATATATGCTTGGCCAACACAAAACGGAGTTTAGTAACTTGCTTTACAGGCCTCTACATATTGCGCTCTTTCTGGGCGCGGCTTCATCGGCTGTCGCTGCCGAGTGGGAGATCGGCTTGTCGCGAGGTCTGGAGACCTATGCTGCGACTGCAAACGACGGGA
>JBARVN010000053.1:0-32635 GCA_049646285.1 Albidovulum sp.
GGATGCCTTCGCGTGTCGCATCGATGGGCAATGCATTATCCGCAAACCCATTGCCGATCAGGCCGCGTAGTCGCAATGAAAGCGCGTCGAAGAATTCGCCCTGCTCGGCATCGGCGCGCAGAATAACCCGGCCTTCGCCGCCGCCGGTGGCATCGCGCAGCGTAAAACCTACGAATGGTTCGGCCATGGCAAGACGTTTGACGACATCACCAATCGCCTGTGCCTCGGCCCGATCCGAACGCAAGAATTTCAATCGCGCAGGCGTGGCGTAGAACAGATCGCGCAGCTCAACCACCGTGCCGCGTGTAAGGGCTGCGGGGCGAACCGAGTCAACGCGCCCACCCGCAACCGTAATCTGGGCCGCCTCTTCGCCCATGGCCCGAGAGGTCAGGGTAAGCCGCCCAACCGCGCCAAGCGAAGCAAGTGCTTCGCCCCGAAATCCAAACGTATGGATGTTTAGCAAATCCGATCCGTCGATCTTGGATGTCGCGTGGCGGGCCAGCGCCAAGGGCAGATCCGCGGCCGTCATGCCACAGCCGTCATCGGCAATGCGGATCAGGGTTTTGCCACCGTCTGCATAGGTCACTTCAACCCGGCGCGCACCGGCATCAAGCGCGTTTTCCACCAGCTCCTTCACTGCAGATGCCGGGCGTTCTACGACCTCACCCGCCGCGATACGGTTGACAGCCGCCTCATCCAGATGGCGAATTTGGGGCCGTTCGGGCGCTATATTGGGGGTCTCGGCGTTCATGACACTAGAATTAGCATGGCTGATGAGATTCGGCTATGGCCAGACGACAGCACAGGGCGCATTCACATGCACCGCCAAATCACCGGAAATCAGCTGTTGAACACCCGCGACGGATGCAGCTCACCTGATTTATATTGACCAACGGCAACGGCGCGGCCCTGATGGCTTGCCCAAGCCTCATCCCCCCATTCGACGTCAGAGGCAAAGACCATTCCGGGGTTGCCGTTTCTAAGCCGTGCAGCCCCTTCAGGTGTTGCTTTCAGTTCCGGCAAATCTGCCAGGCCGACCTCCAAAGGCAGCAACAAAGCATCAAGCGCCTCGGATTTGGCTAGCTCTTCGATCCGTTCCAGCGAAACGCCATCCTTGGCTTCAAACGGCCCCGACCAAGTGCGCCGCAGCCACAGGACATGGCCAAAACAACCAAGAGCCGCGCCCAGATCGCGGGCGACAGAACGGACATAACCGCCCTTGCCGCAAACCATCTCAAGCTCGACTGTATCCGCGTCGGGTCGCGACACCATCTCAAGGCTTTCGACCCAAAGTTCGCGTGCGGCAAGCTCCATCTCTTCACCGGCGCGGGCGAGGGCATAGGCCCGCTCTCCCTCCACCTTCACTGCCGAAAACTGGGGCGGCACTTGCATGATATCGCCTCGGAAAGCGGCAAGGCCTGCGACGATTTGTTCATCTGACGGGCGCAGATCGGAACGGTCGACCACTTCGCCTTCGGCATCGTCGGTCTTGGTGGCTTGACCCAAACGCACGGCAAAGCGGTAGCATTTCAGCGCGTCGGTGATATAGGGCACGGTTTTTGTCGCCTCGCCCAACGCGACGGCCAGAACGCCGGTTGCATCGGGGTCCAACGTTCCGGCATGGCCTGCTTTTTTGGCATCAAACGCCCAGCGCACCTTGTTCACAACGGAGGTCGAGGTGATGCCTGCGGGCTTGTCCACTACCAGCCATCCCGAAATGTCGCGACCCTTTTTGCGTGCCATCTTGCGTCCCTTAACCGAAAGGCCGGGTCCTAGCGAATGCGCCGGGTGGCGTCAATCGGATGTGGCAAGGCCTACCATCGGCCCCATCGGAAACCCCACATCATCGCGCCCCAGTTCCGGCGCATAAAGACGCGAAATATTGCCGTCGAAATAAAGCGCGTTCGGCACGCCCAGCCCGTCGCGAAAGGCGCGGGCGAATTCATGAAAATTGACGCGCCCGTTTGAAATCAGGAAATAGGCGGTGTTCCCATCGGCAGACACGCCAACCCCATTGCGTAAATAGAGCGAATCCGATTCTTTCAAGAATCGTGGATGCAGCGCGCCGCCAATCACCAGCATCGGCCCCGACTGTGTGGCAAAGCGGCACTCCGGCGTGGTTTTGGCAAATGTCAGCGTCTCGATCACCGCAAACCCATCCGGGCGGATGCAAAACACGCCGTTTGGCTGCAGGCCAAAGTTCCCCGGCCCTGCGGATGTGACCAGACGGGCCACTTCATGCCCATCCTCAACATACAGCCCGACGGGGCGACGATCGGAGTGATACATGCCCGCATTCATCGCGAAACGCAGCCTTCGCGGGCCGGTTTCAACGATACTGCGCAGCCGGTCGAATGTGCCGATGACGGCACCATCGTCCATATTCAGGTGAAGCCGCAGATCGGCGCCCGCGGCTATCTCGCACAGCGCATAGCCTTGCCCGTCATGGTCAAACGGACGGCATGTTTCGGCCCCGGCAACCCCGGACCACAGAAAGAAGCTTAGAAAGGCGCTAACCCAAATCTTCATCATCATCGTCATCGCGCTTGGCAATATCGCGCTGCACCTGCTCATTCGCCAGCAGGCGGCGGGTGGCATCCATGCGGTCGAAGGTCTCATCCAACACAAACCGCAGTTCAGGCGCGAATTTCAGCGTCAGTGCCTGTGCCACGAAATGGCGCAGCACGCCTTTGCGGCGGTTCAGCGCCTTGAGCACGACATCCGACCCTTCGCCGCCCAAGGGCAGCACATAGACGGTGGCTACGCGCAGATCGCCCGATACTTTCACCTCTCCCACGGTGATGGGCGTTGCCGATAGGTCAGGGTCATGCACCTCGCCGCGTGACAAGGTTTCCGACAGCGTCCGTCGGATCAGTTCACCAACACGAAGCTGGCGTTGCGAAGGGCCTGCGCCCGAGGAAAAACGGTTTTGTGCCATAGCCCCGATGTAGGCCATGGCGCGCGGGCCTGCAACGGGGCTTTGCCAAGCCGCCTTTCAAACTATAAAGGGGGCCAATAATCACGGCGGAGGCGATCATGGCTGAAACACTCGACATTCCCGGAATGGCCGTCACCGGCGTTTCGGGGCGGATGGGGCAGATGCTGGCGGGTCTGATCAGTGCTTCAGACAAGGCACGACTGGTCAGCGCGGTTGAACGGACGGGCCACGCGTGGGTGGGCCAGGATCTGGGTGAAGCGATGGGCGGTGCGGCCAACGGTGTGATCGTAACGGATGACCCGCTCGAGGCCTTTGCCAAGGCACAGGCGGTCATTGATTTTACCGCACCTGCGGCCACAGTTGAATTCGCAGCCCTCGCGGCGCAAGCGCGGGCCGTGCATGTGATTGGAACCACAGGCATGGAGGACGACCATATTGCCAAACTGAAAGCAGCGGCCCGTCATGCGGTGATCATTCGTGCCGGGAATATGAGTTTGGGCGTGAACCTTCTGACCCAGCTTACCAAAAAAGTGGCCGCCGCACTGGATGCCGATTGGGATATTGAGGTGGTCGAAGCGCATCACCGCATGAAAGTCGATGCGCCATCCGGCACGGCTTTGATGTTGGGCGAGGCGGCCGCTGAGGGGCGCGGTATCGCCCTGAAGGATCATCGCGACAGCGGTCGGGATGGGATCACCGGGGCACGAAAGCGTGGCAATATCGGCTTTTCAGCCATTCGTGGCGGCGACGTTGTCGGCGAACATGATGTGATTTTTGCTGGCGAGGGCGAGCGCATCATCCTGCGCCACATCGCGACAGACCGTTCGATATTTGCCCGTGGCGCTCTGAAGGCCGCACTTTGGGGTCAGGACAAGAAGCCCGGCGAATACGACATGCTGGATGTGCTCGGCCTCTGATCACCCTGACTACGGCGCAGTTTGCCCGTCCGATAGCGCCAGGATTTGCCTCTCGCTATCCTTCGCCTCGCTTCGAAGCCAAGACAGGAACCGGTCGACCTGTGGGCGCTTTTCTGCGTCCGTCCTTACCCGGATGCGGTAAGGATGTGGCGCGACGATGTGCTGCGATGCGGGGAACGGCAGAACGATTGAGCCTGCTTCCAGATCACCAAGCACAAGTGAAAGCCCGCAGACCAGAAAGCCAACATCTTGACGGACGGCTTCCAATGCAATCCGCGCATGCGGATAGTGAACGCCGCGATCCGTCCCCTTCACGCGCTGCCCAAAATGCTGGAACCACGCGACCCATCCAGGATGATCCTCGGTGTCGCGCTGGACCTTGAGATGCAACAGCGGCATGCCCTCCATCGGCATGTCGCGATCCCAATCTGCAATCCGCCTCGGATTGTCGGGACCAGAGACCGGCACGAACCGGTCTGTGAACATCGGCTCGCCCGGCCCGTCGCCATATACGACGCGGATATCGGGTATACCGAGCCGGACCGGGACATCGCCAGCACCGTTGATGCAAAAGAGAATGTTTGGATGCGCCGCCCGAAAGGTGCCAAGGCGCGGACGAAGCCAGAGTTCAGCCCAGTCTGGGTCTGCAACTATGTGGATTTCACTTACGCGCTGAAAGTCGAGCGATTCCGTCACACGCCCCAGCGCTGCGAAAGCGGCCTGCAGGTCGCCTAGGGCTAATTTCAGCTCAGGTGCCGGAAGCAGCCCAGACCGCCCTCGCATGAGAAGGTCGGTACCAAGAAATAACTCCAATGACCGGATGCGCTGCCCGACCGCTGCCGGGGTGATGCCCAGCCGCTCGGCTGCGGATTTAAGCGATCCCTCACGTATCGCCATTTCCAGCGCCTGCAGCGATTTGAGATGGGTGACGGGCATCATTTGATAAAGGTAGCCTTTAGTAGAGCAAAGATCAATAACAATTACTAAAGGCAGCCTTTAATACAAAAAAGAAAATTGAGTTATGCCAGGGCGCGAAATGGGGCCATGCTGTCCCTGCCCGGGCATTCATTCATCCAATGAAGGAGCGACAGCATGAAACGCTACATGATCGAACGTGACATCGCGGGTATCGGTGAGTTTTCACTAACGGAACTCTGCGGAGCAGCCCGCGCATCGAACCAGGCCTTGGCGACAATCGGCCCCGCGATCCAGTGGCAACATTCCTATGTTGCCGACAACAAGACCTTCTGCGTCTATCTGGCCGAAAGCGAACAACATATCCAAAAACATGCAGAGTTGAGCGGCATTCCAATTTCGAAGATTACGGAGATATCGCAGATTATCGACCCGTTGACGGCCAATAACTAACCTGCACTTTTGATGCATCGGCCCGGCCACGCTACGGCGCAGCTGGGTCATTTGCGATCAGAAATCCACGGCGAGGCCCTTTTTTTCCCAATCGCCATAGCGCACCGGATCCGGGCCGTCGCGCCCACCCAATTCCCTCGGCGCTGCTTCAAGACCCTTTGCCTGCCGTCGCGCTTCAGCCTCGGCCAATGCGCGTTGTGCGGCCTCTGGCAGCGGGGGGCGAGTGTCTGCTGACATGCATGGCTTCCTTGTCTCGGCTTGACCCATGATATACGGATCCCGGACCGATCGAACAAGGCTGGGGCGCTTATGGCAACGGATCAGACAGCGCGGGGCGGGGCAGCGGCCTTGGTCCACGGCGTGACAGGCGAGGCACTGGCGCTGTCCGATCAGATCACGCGGGGCGTTCTGGCGGGTCTTGCGCCACCCGATCGGGCCCGGGCGCAGCGTCTGGCGCTTTTGACCCTACGCAATCTGGCGCGTGCGGACGCGATCCTAAAACCCTATCTGCGCAAATCCCCACCACCGTTCATCCGTGCGATTTTGCGTGTCGCCGTGACCGAGATGTTGGCCGAAGGCGGCGCCGCACACGGTGTCGTACATGAGGCGGTCAATCTGACCCGCGCGTCTGGACGCAAGGCCGAAGGGTTTGCGGGAATGGTCAACGCCGTACTGCGGCGCGCCTCAGAAACCACGCCAGAGGTCTGGGCCGCCCTGCCCAGCGAACAATTGCCCGGCTGGTTACGTGGGCGACTGATGTCCGCCTGGGGCAAGTCTGTAACGATGGCAATGGAAACCGCTCATGCCAAGGGGGCCGCTCTGGATCTGACGCCAAAGAACGGCGGTGCAGAGAATTTGGCGGCGCAGTTGAGCGGTGCAGCCTTGCCCACAGGATCTGTCCGGCTGGCGTCTGCGGGGCAAGTCTCAGAATTACCCGGATACGAGGCCGGCGATTGGTGGGTGCAAGACGCAGCCGCCGCCATGGCCGCCCGCGTCCTTGCACCAAAGCCCGGTGAGCGTGTGCTGGACCTGTGCGCCGCGCCCGGAGGCAAAACATTGCAGCTGGCGGCTGCCGGGGCGGATGTGACCGCGCTCGACCTGTCGGAATCGCGCATGGTGCGGGTCCGCGAAAACCTTGCCCGTTGTGGACTGACCGCAACCACCGTTGTCGCGGATGCCCTGACATGGGAGGCACCCGCCCCCTTCGACGCCGTTTTGCTTGATGCACCTTGTTCGGCGACCGGCACGATCCGGCGCCATCCGGACTTGCCGCATATTCGCGATGCATCGGGCCTGAAAGACATCGCGGCGCTTCAAGCAACCTTGCTGGACAGCGCCTTGGCCATGATCCGTCCCGGAGGAAGGGTGATCTTTGCGACCTGTTCGCTTTTGCCCGAGGAGGGTGAGCGGCAAGTGGCCGCCGCATTAACCCGCCATCCGGGCCTTTTTGTAGATGCCTCGGCGCTTGCCTTGTCCGGAGTTGAGCCGCATTGGATCACCAGTGAGGGCACATTGCGCCTTCGTCCCGACTATTGGGCCGACCGTGGCGCCATGGATGGGTTCTTTATTGCCGTCTTGAGGTTTGACACATCTTGCGAACCCATGAATGGGTGACATAGCCCGGGACGAACGGTAATCTCTGCCGCGAGGCAGATTCTCGGGGACCAACCCCGAAGGCACAACAGCGAGGACCAACAGGCGTGGGGCGATCCGAAACCGGACATGTGGGGGCAATGCACCGCTTTCATGCGCGGCTGGCAGCGCTTGCGCGGCCTGCGACCGGCTTTGTCAGTCAGCCCGAACCGAAAACCATGGGGTCTTTCGCGCGGGGCCGACAGCTGACTGCCGGAAACTTCCTGTTCGCCGGGTATCTCATCGAAGCGAAAGACAAGCTGATCTGGGACTTGCCGATCCCCGATCCCCGTTTCGAAGAAGACATTCATGGCTGTGCCTGGCTGGATGATTTGGCCGCCGTTGGCGATCTGCCTGCCCGGGAACGGGCGCAAAAATGGGTTTTTGACTGGATCACACGGTATGGGCGTGGCACTGGCCCCGGCTGGACGCCGGATCTGACCGGACGGCGGCTGATCCGGTGGATCAACCATGCGATCTTGTTGCTGAACGGGCAGGACCGGGCCGCTTCGGACGCTTATTTTCGTTGCCTCGGGCGCCAGACGATCTTTCTGGCCCGACGCTGGAAAACCGCAGCGCCCGGCCTGCCGCGCTTTGAGGCACTGACCGGGCTGATTTATGCGGGCCTTGCCCTGACCGGGATGGAGCGCCACGTGACCCACGCCGCCAGCGCGCTAGCCCGCGAATGCGCGCGAGAGATTGACGCCGAAGGCGGCCTGCCCACCCGCAATCCGGAAGAACTGCTGGAGGTGTTCACCCTGCTGACCTGGGCTGCGGGCGCCCTTGCGGATGCCGGGCGCAGCCCCCAGCACGAACATCTGGCCGCGATCGACCGGATCGCACCCACCTTGCGCGCGCTGCGACACGCCGATGGCGGGATGGCTCGGTTCCATGGTGGCGGGCGCGGGCTGGAAGGGCGGCTTGACCAGGCATTGGCCAATGCAGGCGGCCGCGCTCTGACCGCACATGGGTTGGCGATGGGATATGCGCGACTGGCGGGCGGGCGCACGTCGATAATCGTCGACGCGGCCCCGCCACCCAAGGGGCGCGCATCGGCCAACGCACATGCCTCGACGCTGGCATTTGAACTGACATCCGGTCGCAGGCCAGTGGTCGTCAATTGCGGTTCGGGTGCGGGCTTTGGCCCCGACTGGCGCCGCGCCGGACGCGCCACCCCATCCCACTCCACTCTAGGGATCACCGGATTCTCGTCGTCCCGGTTTGGTGCTGAGGGGCTTTTGTCCGCCGGTCCGAGGGGCGAGTTTACCGACGCGCCTGACATGGTCTGGGCGCAACCCGAAGATGACGCCGACGGCCATCGGCTGATCGCCGGGCACAACGGCTATGTGCCAACCCATGGGTTGACGCATATCCGACAGCTCACCCTGTCCATCGACGGGCGGGCATTGTCGGGCGAAGACACATTGGGCGCAATGACTGTTGCAGACCGCCGTCGATTTGAAACAATTATGGATCGGACCCGCCATCAGGGTATCGGCTTTGATCTGCGCTTTCATCTGCATCCTGATGTCGATGCCACCATCGACATGGGCGGCACTGCTGTGTCGATGGCCCTGAAATCGGGTGAGATCTGGATTTTCCGGCATTCAGGCGTGGCCGAGCTGAAACTGGAACCTTCGGTCTATCTGGAAACCGGCCGTTTGAAGCCACGCGCCTGCAAGCAAATCATACTTTCTGCCTATGTGATGGATTATGCCTGTCAGTTGGGCTGGACCTTGGCCAAAGCGCACGATACGCCCTCGGCCATCCGCGATACGGAACCGGATGACCGCCTTACATCGACATTTGGAACAGTGAACACGTGATCAAAGCCCCAGCCTCTGCTGCACCCGACCTTGCCCCATTGAACCGTGCCCTTCTGTCGGTCTTCGACAAAACCGGTCTTGTGGACTTTGCCCGCGCATTGCACGACCGCGGGGTCGAGCTTTTGTCTACCGGCGGATCGGCCGACTTGCTGCGCAAGGCGGGGCTGCCGGTGCGCGATGTGGCCGAGGTAACGGGGTTTCCCGAAATGATGGATGGCCGTGTCAAGACGCTGCATCCGATGGTCCATGGCGGATTGTTGGGCCTGCGCGACAATCCTGAACATGCGCGCGCCATGGCAGATCATGGCATCCCGGCCATCGACCTTCTGGTGGTCAACCTCTATCCGTTTGAAAAAACCGTAGCGAGCGGTGCCGGCTATGCCACCTGCGTCGAGAATATTGATATCGGCGGCCCGGCTATGATCCGCGCTGCCGCCAAGAACCACGCTTATGTCTCGGTCGTCACAGACGTGTCTGACTATGACGGTTTGCTGGCTGAGATGGACACAAACGCGGGTAAGACCCGGCAGTCATTTCGCAAATCCATGGCCCAGCGCGCCTATGCGCGCACCGCCGCCTACGATGCGGCTGTATCAAGCTGGATGGCCAGCGCCATCGGAGACGCGACCCCCCACACCCGCGCTTTCGCGGGCACGTTGGCCCAATCGCTACGCTACGGGGAAAACCCGCATCAGGCCGCCGCCTTTTATACCGACGGCACCGCCCGCGCGGGTGTGGCGACCGCCCGTCAGTGGCAAGGCAAAGAGCTGAGCTACAACAATATTAATGACACCGATGCCGCCTTTGAGCTGGTGGCGGAGTTTGACCCGGCAGGTGGCCCGGCCTGCGCCATCATCAAACACGCGAACCCTTGCGGTGTGGCGCGCGGGGCAAACCTGCTTGATGCCTATAAGGCCGCCTATGACTGCGACCGTACCTCGGCCTTTGGCGGCATTGTGGCGCTGAACCAGCCGCTTGATGCGGCCACGGCGGAAGAAATCTGCCAGATCTTTACCGAAGTGGTCATTGCCCCCGGGGCTGATGACGGTGCGAAAGCGGTTTTTGCAGGCAAAAAAAACCTGCGGCTCCTGACAACCGAGGGCCTGCCTGACCCAATGACCGCTGGGCTGTCGTTCCGACAAGTGGCGGGTGGGTTTCTGGTGCAGGACCGCGACAATGGCGGCATCACGGCTTCCGACCTTAAAGTTGTCACCAAACGCGCGCCGACTGAGGCAGAACTGGCGGATCTGCTCTTTGCTTGGAAGGTCGCCAAACACGTAAAATCCAATGCGATTATCTATGTGAAAGACGGGGCCACCGTTGGTGTAGGTGCAGGCCAGATGAGCCGGATCGATTCAACCCGGATCGCCGCGCGCAAATCGCAGGATATGGCCGAGGCGCTTGGCCTTGCGCAGCCTTTGACGATGGGCTCTGTCGTCGCATCGGACGCGTTCTTTCCCTTCTCGGACGGGCTGTTGGCGGCAGCCGAAGCCGGTGCAACGGCACTCATTCAGCCGGGCGGGTCGATGCGCGATGATGAGGTGATTGCGGCAGCCGATGCGGCTGGTCTGGCCATGGTCTTTACCGGCCAGCGCCACTTCCGGCATTAGCGGCATGTCGATGGGATTGGTCATTCGGACGGCGGCGGCAACCCTGGCCCTTGATCAGGCGGTGAAATACGTGGTCGTGCAGGTGCTTGATCTGCAGCGCGTAGGTCACATTGAGGTCCTGTCCCCCTGGCTTAATCTGCGCATGGCGTGGAACCGTGGCATCAATTTCGGCCTCTTCGCTAATCAGGCAGATTTGACGCGCTGGGTGCTGATCGTCATGGCGCTGATCATTTCGGTGTGGGTGTGGCGCTGGGTGCGACGGGAACCGCACCGGCCTATCATCAAAATCTCGGCAGGGCTGCTGATTGGCGGGGCGCTTGGCAATGTGCTGGACCGCATCATTTACGGGGCGGTTGCCGATTTTCTGAACATGTCTGTGCCCGGCATCGACAACCCCTATTCCTTCAATGTCGCCGATATTGCGATCTTTGCAGGTGCAATCGGGCTTGTTGTGTTCACCGGGCGGCAGAAGACCCCGTGACGCGCGTCTGGACTTGCGCTAAACCGGGGCCAACAGGGTGAGGGAGAGATCCATGACGGCGAAACGGGTCATTCGCGCAATCGCAGTTCTGGGCGCCGTATTGGCGCTTTCCGGCTGTGGGGGTCTCTTTGGTGGCAAGGAAAAAGCGCCAAAGCTTTTGAACACCAAATCGGCCAGCCGCAGCCCCGATGAGTTTACGATACTTCCCACCAAACCGTTGCAGTTGCCAGACGATCTGGCGGCATTGCCTAACCCTACGCCGGGGGGCAGCAATATTACCGACCCCACGCCAGAGGCTGATGCTGTTGCAGCGCTTGGTGGCAACCCTGCGGTTTTGACCCGTGCGGGCGGTGGCAATGGAGGGCTATTGTCCCATGCCGGGCGCTTTGGCACGTCATCTGACATCCGAACAGTGCTTGCTGCAGAGGATCTGCAATACCGCCGCGACAATGATGGTCGCCTGTTAGAGCGCGCTTTTAACGTGAACGTCTATTACAAGGCCTACGGTCCGATGTCATTGGATCAATATGCCGAGCTTGAGCGTTGGCGTAAGGTTGGCCTGCGGACCGTTGGTGCGCCACCTGCGACGATCTATACGGATAAGTGATCCCGGCGCAGGGCGGGCGGGGTTGACGCTGCATTCGCGGCGATTACCTACTTGCGAAGATATGAGGGAGTTTTCCATGGTCCGCGCTCTGCGTTTGCTGATTGCAACCGCTGCTGTCATCGCTGGCAGCGCCCCCGCTTTTGCGGCTGAGGTCACCAGTTTTTCGCTCGACAACGGTCTGGAAGTCGTGGTGATCGAGGATCACCGCGCCCCGGTTGTTGTACAGATGCTTTGGTACCGGGCAGGTGCTGCGGACGAAGCGCCCGGTCTGTCCGGCGTGGCGCATTATCTGGAACACCTGATGTTCAAGGGCACCGAAACCCTTGCCCCCGGTGAGTTTTCCAAAGTGGTTGAGGCAAACGGCGGGTCTGACAACGCTTTCACCTCTTGGGATTATACCGGATATTTTCAGCGTGTGGCCGCCGACCGTCTGGAATTGATGATGCGCATGGAAGCTGACCGGATGCAGGGGCTGATCCTGTCTGAAGATGACTGGCAGACCGAGCGTGAAGTGATCATCGAAGAACGCAACCAACGTGTCGACAGCGATCCGGGCGCAATTTTCCGCGAACAACGCAACGCCGCACAATATCTGAATCATCCTTACGGCACCCCGATCATCGGTTGGCGCCATGAGATGGAAGCGCTGACACGTCAGGACGCGCTGGATTGGTACAAGCGCTATTACGCGCCCAACGCAGCCGTGCTGATCGTGGCGGGCGACGTGGCGCCCGATGACGTCCGCCGCCTTGCCAAGATTTATTATGGCCCGCTAAAGCCCAGCGCCGATATCACGCCGCGCAAGCGCCCCCAAGAGCCGCCGCAACTGACCGAACGGCGCCTGAGTTATTCTGATCCGCGCGTATCACAGCCTTATGTGACCCGCAGCTACCTTGCCCCCGAACGCGACCCGGGCGCGCAAGAAAAGGCCGCCGCGTTGACGATCCTCGCCGATATTCTGGGCGGCGATGGCCAGACATCGGTTCTGGCCCGCAAACTGCAATTTGATACGCACACTGCGATCTACACATCAGCCAGCTATGATGGCACCGCCTATGATGACACGACCTTTAACCTTGCCGTTGTCCCCGCCGAGGGCGTCAGCCTGGCCGAGGCCGAGGCGGCGCTGGATGATGTGCTGGCAGAGTTCCTGAAAACCGGGATCGACCCGGATCAGTTTGCCAGCGTGAAAATCCGCGCCCGCGCCGCAATGATCTATGCCGAAGACAACGTTAACGGGTTGGCGCGCCAATATGGCGAAGCGCTGATGACCGGACTGACCCTTGCCGATGTTGAAGCGTGGCCGCGCATTTTGGATGGAGTCACAGAAGCCGATGTGCTGGCCGCAGCGGCAGAGGTGTTTGACCGGCGCAAGGCAGTGACTGGCTGGATGATGCGCGAAGGTGCCCAAGAGGTGATGCAATGATCAGGTTTCTCTGTGCTGCCGTTTTGGGGGTACTATTTGCTGGCACCGCCGCCGCCGTCGATATTCGCGAAGTCACGTCGCCCGGCGGGATCAAGGCTTGGCTGGTCGAAGAACATTCAATCCCTTTTACGGCGCTGGAGCTACGGTTTGAAGGTGGTACCAGCCTTGACCGCACGGGCAAGCGCGGTGCCGTCTTGTTGATGACGGCACTGATCGAAGAGGGTGCGGGCGACTTTGACAGTCAGAGTTTCGCGGCGGCCCGCGATGCGCTGGCTGCCGAGTTCAGCTTTGACGCCTTCGATGATGCGATGACAATTTCGGCGCAGATGTTAAGCGAGAACCGTGCGGAAGCCGTTGAATTGCTGCGCGTTGCGCTGAATCAGACACGCTTTGATCAAAGCGCCATCGACCGTGTGCGCGGCCAGATTGTCTCGATGATCCAGTCAGAGGCGAAAGACCCCGGCGACATCGCGAACCGGGCATTTGATCGCGCCGCCTTTGGCGACCATCCGTATGGTTCGGCACGGACTGGCACATTGGAAAGCGTCGCCGCGCTTACGCGCGACGACCTGATGGCTGCCAAATCCGATGTCATGACAAAGGACCGGCTGACGGTGTCAGCCGTGGGTGACATCACCGAAACAGAGCTGGGTGAATTGCTCGACACCCTTCTTGGCGATCTTCCGGCCAAAGGTGCGCCAATGCCTTCGCTGGTGACACCTGCGCTGACCGGTGGTGTCACGACAATCGACTACGCTTCCCCGCAATCGGTCGTGGTCTTTGGTCATAAGGGCATTAAACGGGATGATCCGGATTTCTTTGCAGCCTACTTATTGAACCAGATCCTTGGCGGGCGTGGTTTTGGGGCCCGGCTGATGGAAGAAGTACGCGAAAAGCGCGGGTTGACCTACGGGATTGGCACCTATCTGGCGCCGATGAACCTTTCAGAGACCTGGCAGGGCAGCTTTTCATCTGCCAATGAAAAGGTGGCCGAGGCAATTGACGTGGTGCGCGCCGAATGGGCCCGTGCCGCTGCCGAAGGCGTTAGCGCAGAGGAGCTTGAGACGGCGAAGACATATTTGACCGGCTCATACCCACTGCGCTTTGATGGCAATGGACCGATCGCCAATATCCTCGTCGGTATGCAAAGCGAAGGGTTGCCGATTTCCTATGTCAACGACAGGAACGCCTATATCGAGGCCGTTACGGTTGGCGATATCAAGCGTGTCGCAGCCCAGAGGATGAAGGTCGAAGATTTGCGCTTTGTGGTGGTAGGTCAACCCTTGGGGTTAGAGACGGGTAACTGACGCACCTGGCGGCAACGCCTTTAGCCTTCAAACCGCACTTCACGCCCATGCTCGCAAAGGCGGCGATTGAGGTCATTGATAGCCGCAGATCCGGACTGCAGGGCGAAGACGTAGGCATGTGTCAGATAAAAACAGGCCGCATTGATATTGCCTGCCGCCTCCTGATCATCGGCCGCCTGCGTATAGAGACGGACCAGTGCCGCAAGATCACCGGCGGTGTGGGCCGTAAGCAGTGCCTGATCAAGCGCGTTACGGTCCATGACGCTACACCGCAGACCGGTGGACGACGTTGAGCACCCGACCCTCATCCCCGAACAAACCCGTCATGCCTCTTGCGACTTTTCAACTTGGCTGGCGACCCAATGATGGAAGTTGTGGGTTGGGCCGTCCATCACGGGCGAGAACTTGCCGCCGTCAAACAGCTCACCTTTGCGGCCCTTCTGCATGCCCTCAACCACGAAGATGTCTTCTTCAAAAACGCCCTTCCAAAGACGGGCATTGGTGGAGCGCAGATCGTCAAGCTCGGGCGAGTCGGCGGGTGTTTTCGCATAGTAAAGTGCTACATGTTCAACGGTATTTTCGTGATCAATGGGTTCCAGCACCAGTGCGAAAAAGTGATCGCGGTGGATACCCAGCAACACATTTGGATAGACGGCGACATATTCCGCCCCTTCATTCCACATTTCGCTATGAGCCCCAAAATCCGGGAAGGTCATCCCGCCTTCATCGCGCAACTGCCGATAGACCAGAGTGCCTTGGCCGGAATACTGGCCCGGCACCTCGATATTGTAGTGATCTTCCAGCCGCGAATAGCTGTTCAACCCGGGGTGAACCCACGGCAAATGATAGCTTTCGCAATAGTTCTCGACGGCAAGCTTCCAGTTGGTTTTGACAGCCAGTTCGAAAGATGACGCCGCGCCACCATGATACATCGGCTGATCAAATTCGCCCCAGCGGGCAATCAAATCGGCATGGACGGTTTCAAACGGATCGGCCGTGCCGCTGACGTTGACGAAAATCACATCGCGCCAGACATAGGAGCGGATGCGAAACAGCCCCAGCTCATCGCGCTTAATATCGTCATGCGTGTTGAATCCCGGGCCGCCGACATGTGGCGTCGAGCGCAGGGCACCTTTCAGGCTGTAGCACCAGCTGTGATAAGGGCAGCGAATCGTCCCGCGTATATTTTGAGGCTTATCCACCAGAATCATGCCGCGATGGCGACAGGTGTTTTGGAAGACCCCCACTGTGCCATCCGCGTCACGCACCAGCAGCAGCGGCATGCCCAGAAATTCGACTGGTTTTGCATCACCAACGTCGGGAATATCCTTGCCAAATCCTATTCCAGACCAATTGGCAAACAGCACTGCGCGCTTTTCAAGGTCAAACGTTACAGGGCTGATGTAATGCGCATTGGGCAAGCCCTTCGCCTCATTCACGGATTTCATAACCGGGCTTAGGCTGGTCTGGATGTTCATGCCGCTCTCCTCGATGCAACACCGATATTATAAAGATGCCGCCGCCGTTCAATGCGACTAAACTTCGCCGATAGGTGAATTATTTTCATCTGAAAAAGTCAGACGTTCTCAAGCATCCATGCCTCGATCACATCAAGACGTGCATCATGGGATGCGTCGCGATCCCGGATCACAAGAAAGCTGCGCGGCGCGGGCATGGAAAACCGGCCAAGGATGACCAGTGTTCCATTTTCAAGAAACGGGCGGATAAGCCGCTTCCACCCCAAGACCACGCCCACACCATCTTGGGCCGCTTGCAAAGCGATCATGTAGTTGTTTACCGACGTACCACTTCCAAGCGGCCCGGAATATCCCAAAGCGTCAAACCATTGCTTCCAAGTCGTCCAATCTTGATCTTCTGCGTTGAGATGAATCAAGGGCAGGCCAGCCAGTTGCGCAGCCGTATCAACTGGATGCGCCGCAGCAAAACCTGACGAGGCGACCGCAACCAGATCATCGGTGAACAGCTCGCGGGTGCCTTCGGGACTGTTCCCGATATGCCCATACTCTATACGCAGATCCGGGCTAATTCCGATGTCCAGCCGACTGTCGGACACGATTTGACTGATCCGTATATCCGGAAATTCACGCCAGAATCTGGTGATACGTGGGGTCAGCCACAGTGACGATACGGCAGCCGTCGCACCGATCGTAACAGACTCGTCCAGCTGGGGCCTTCTGATCTGCTCTAAGGCTTTCGCAATGGTTCGAAATGACGATTGCAGCGCAACAAACAGGTTCTGCCCATCTTCGGTCAGGATCACACCTCGATGCACGCGTTTAAACAGCGCCCGCCCCAATTCCATCTCAAGCGCTTTGATTTGATGGCTGATCGCGCCAGGTGTCACATTCAGCTCTTGTGCCGCGATTTTGAAGCCGCCGTTTCTGGCGGCTGCTTCAAACGCCGACAATGTTGTCAGCGGCGGGAAGTTGTAGTGACGCCTCACCATTTTTTCGGCCCATAGCGTTAATTCACTTAACCTCAGTATCCAGCCAATCAATGATAAATACTATGCGAAACATGTGACGATTGAAGGTATCTGGCATTTCGCAACACCCGTTGACTTTGGGCGTCGGCAAACCACCTCAATAGAGAGCCAAGCGGCGATACCAACGTTGGGGTAGTTCTTTGATGCAATTTGACCGCAAAACGCTGTAGAGAAATGCCCTGATGAAGATCGCATTTTACGCCCCGATGAAATCACCAAACCACCCCGTGCCGTCGGGTGACCGACTTATGGCGCAATCATTGTTTGCGGCGCTGACGCTGGATGGTCATGAGGTTGAGTTAATTTCAGAACTTCGGAGTTTCAACGCGGCACCAGAAGAAGCCCCCTACACAGCCATTGCGGCCACCGCGCAGACCGAAGTTGATCGGATTTCACGTCTGTGGGACAGCGGGCTGCTGCCGGACCTTTGGTTCAGCTATCACCCCTACTACAAAGCCCCCGATTTTCTTGGCCCGGTTTTGGCATCCAAGTACAATATTCCCTATATCACGGCAGAAACGTCATATTCTCAAAGACGTAACGTCGGCGAATGGGCTCGCATGCAAGCGAAGGTTCTTGAGGGCATCAATCTTGCTAGCACCAACATATGTTTGACCAGCCGGGACCGCGATGGAATTGAATTGGCGGCACCCCGCGCGGCCGTTTCAATGCTACACCCCTTCATCGACGCGACCCCCTTTTTACAGCACTCGGCTACGCTTAACGTCTATCCATGCCGGATAATCACCGTTGCGATGATGCGCCCCGGCGACAAAATGCAAAGCTACCAGATGTTGGCAGAGGCTTTGGCCCGCCTTCCTTCGGATCTTGCATGGTCTTTATCTGTCGTCGGTGAAGGCGAGATGAGGGGCGACGTGGCGGCCCTATTTGAACGCTTTGAACATGGTCGTGTCCATTGGTATGGCCAAGGCACGACGCATGAGATTGCAAGCCTGTTGTCTCAGAGCAGCGTGTACGTCTGGCCAGGCTACGGCGAAGCCTACGGATTGGCCTATCTGGAGGCTCAGGCCGCGGGCTTGCCGGTTGTCGCCATGCGCGTGGCAGGCGTACCCGAAGCCGTGGATGACGGCGTGACTGGTATTCTGACCCAGCCGGACGATGTCAGTGCTCTGGCCTTGGGCATAGAACGGTTGCTGACCAATGAAACGGACCGCATCAAAATGGGTGCGGCGGCGCGAAGTTTCGTGATGCGTGAACGTACGCTTGACCGCGCCGCGACGCGGGTTGGAACCATTTTGGCAGAATGTGTGGGACACAAAACATGAAATATCCGGATGTTTGGCGCCCGTTAGAGGATGAGTTGGATCGCTGGCAGAGTGTTGGCAAGCAGGCTGCATTTTGGGTGCGCGATGACGATGCTCAACACCCAACCGACGCGTTGGAGCATCTGCTCAACGTAGTCGGCGCGCATGCCATTCCGCTGACACTTGCTGTCATCCCAAGGGATACCAATGACGCATTAGCTCGTCGGCTGGAACGGTCGGGCTCCATTTCCGTCGCGGTCCATGGCTGGTCGCACGAAAATCATGCGCCAATTGGCGAGAAAAAGCAGGAGCTTGGGCGTCATCGCCCCCCAAAAACCGTGCTGGCCGAGTTGCAAGCAGGGGTCGACAAGTTATCTGAGCTTTACGGCAGCCAATTCGTGTCTTTGCTGGTTCCACCGTGGAACAGGATCGACGCCTCGCTCGTTCCGCATCTGTCGAGTGTTGGCTTTACGGGTTTGTCCGTTTTTGGCCCGGAACAAACCTCATCCATCGCGATTTTCAACACACATGTTGATCTTATTGATTGGAAAGGCACGCGCGGCGGGCGTGATCCGGCCGTGCTTGTGGGTGAAATTGTAGAGAGACTGACAGCGGTGTTTGACACAAATCAGCCTGTCGGCCTGCTGACACATCACCTCGTCCACGATCATGGCGCCAGGGCTTTTTTGGATCAACTGTTCGCTATTACGGCCAATCACCCGGCCTGCCGCTGGGCATCGTCATCCGACTTTTTACCCTCTTAGGGCCAGATACGCGCATTTCGTCGCTTCAGATATCAATCAGCTGCCCGTCGCGCGCGACAAAGGCCCCGGGAAATTCCAGCTTGGCCGCGCGGTCAATGGCATTCAGATCAGAATCCGTCCGCCAGGTTGCGTGATGGAAGAACCCCACCTGCTTGGCCCCAGACGCTTTGGCCAGCCCGATTGCGTGTTGCCACGTCGAATGGCCATAACCTCGGAACTGTGGGATCTCTTCTTCCGTGTAAGTGCTGTCGTAAAAGAACAGATCGCACCCTTCGATTAGGCCCAAAACCGCGGGGTCCAGTTCGCCAACAATATGTTCGGTGTCTGTTATCACCGCCACCGACCGCCCGGCCCATTCCACTCTGTAACCAATGGCGCCGCCAGGGTGGTTTAGACCGGCGGTTTTTATGGTGACATCCGCGCATGGTCTTAACACATCGCCGGGCAAAAATTCGTTTGAGTTCAACCGCGCCGCATAGACATCCGGATCGACCGGAAAATACGGCCGTCGCATAAAGCCACTGACCATCTCATAAGTCGTCATGGTGCCGTTTAAGTGGCCTGACCACACATCAATTGTGGCGTCACGATCAAACATCATCGAAAAAAACGGGAAGCCAATAACATGATCATAGTGGCAATGTGAAAAGAACAAATTGGTGGATTTGACACCTTCCGCGCACAACGCTCTGCCAGCTGGGACAAGGCCTGATCCGGCATCGAACAACAGCACTTCATTTCCGCAGCGCATCTCTACGCAAATCGTATTTCCGCCAAATTCATGAAATTCTTGCCCAGACACAGGCAGGCTGCCCCGCGCGCCCCAAACACGGACACGAAAGACCCCTTCGGCTTCCTCGCCCGTTGCTCCGGTTACATTGCGCATTGCGTCAGCCCTACAAAGTTACAATTGCCAAACGCTATTGGATAGCGCAGGGGCATCCGTTTCTTAGCGCATCGAATTCATGCTGCAAGCTTAGCCAAATGTTATCAGTTGTGCGAGCATCGAGTTTTGTTGTTTATTTCAACACTGCTGACGACGTTGCGTAAAGCTGCGCCAGATCTGCAAGATTGGAAACCGCAACCGCATGCCCCCATCGAAAAACCAAATGATCGCGGTCATCGCAGATGCACATTTTCACGATCTTTATGGGGACTATGGTCTGGCGGGTAACGGTCGTGCTGCCCCCCCAATCGCCATGCGAAGGCTGGCGGAAACCGCGCGTTCAACGCGTGTATTCAACGAAAGCCATGCAGCGCTGTGCTACACACTCGAAGATATTGGCAAGCGCGGAATTGAGCATGTGGTATTGCTTGGCGACTATTCGGATGATGGCCAGATTGAAACACTGAACGCGCTGCGCGATTTACTGGATAGGTATTCAAAACGCTTCGGGTTCCAGTACTACGCGACGGTCGGCAATCACGACATATTTGGCCCAGACGGCCGCCACCGGACAAAGCGGTTTCGCAATTCAAACGGTGGTTACGATGTTGTCACCAGCGATCCAGACTTCACAGACGCCAAAGCCGGGCGAGTGATTGTTTCGCCAACCATGTACTGTGCTGGATATCCTGAGGGCCTGCATGCTCTGCAAGATGTTGCGCTGTTTGGTGCAAGGCCAGACCAACATTGGGAAACGCCGTTTGGTGCCGGCAGCCAGAGCAAAGCGCGTCTATACCCCGCGTTGTCAGGCGATGGTGCGGAATGCGCATGGCTTATGGATGCGTCATATCTTGTCGAGCCGTTTCCCGGTCTATGGCTCATGATGATCGATGCAAACGTGTTTGAACCCCAGATAGTGAATGACGGGGATAGTGATCGCATTGTATTTGCCGACAGCACAGCGGCCGGTTGGAACGCGATGCTGCGACAAAAGCCCTTTGTACTGTCTTGGATGAAGGATGTCGCGGTACGGGCATCCACTCAGGGAAAACATCTTTTGGCGTTTTCGCACTACCCTGTTCTGGACCCTCTGGATGGCACGCATGAAGATGAGATTGCACTATTGGGGCGCACAGAGCTGACCCGGCGCATTCCGAATGTTGAGGTGGCAGAGGCGATTGCAGCGACCGGCGTCAAAGTGCATTTCAGCGGCCATCTGCATGTCAACGACACTGCACGCTACGCGGCGGCGGCTGGTGTTGTCGTAAATATCAGTATGCCTTCGTTGGTGGCCTATCCTGCGGCCTACAAGATCATAAGCATCGCAAGCACGAAACTGACA
Organism: Albidovulum sp.; assembly: GCA_049646285.1. Lineage (GTDB taxonomy): Bacteria > Pseudomonadota > Alphaproteobacteria > Rhodobacterales > Rhodobacteraceae > Albidovulum. The sequence goes on from JBARVN010000053.1 coordinate 20,876, forward strand.
GTCGAAACCTTTGGGATCGATGACATGCCGCTTGATCCGGGCATAATGGATATCTACCGCGCTGAAGTTCAGTCGGGTCTTAAAGCACACCGGCTTACACAATGCGCCGACTATGGCGCCTTTCTTTATGAGCATATCAGCCATCTGGTTGCGCGGCGCCATCTGCGGCGGGAATGGCCTCAAGACCTCGCGGCCCTTATCCATTCACTGACGCTCGCAGATGTTGCGTCCTTGGCGCTGAGACCGGCGGGGATAGCCGCGCACGACATGCTTGCTACGATCGACACCTTCAGGCGGCCCGATCGGGATGCAGAAATTGCACGTTTTGAGATGCAATCAAATCTTTGCTGCGGGATGTTGGCGGGTATTGCAGCACTGACGTTTCTTGAAGACTGGTACCGCGTCAAGATGGGCAGCGATATTGCGGTCGCTGCAATTCCGTCAGATCGGATGAAAGCGTATGTGGCCATTGCCGGGCTGTTTGCGACCGGTGGCACCGGTGCATTGGATGGCGCATACCACGACCTTTCAATTCTATTTCGGATGTTCGACAAGATGATCGGCGGTTTGCCTGCCCGCAACTTCAGTGTCGATTTGGTGACGGGTGATATCGACGAAAATATGTGATCTACTCCCGACCGGAATTTTCGTTTCGGCTTGCGTTTCTGGCTAGGGGAACGTCCCTCTACGGTGCCGAAGTGCTGACCCGAAGCGGGTCAATCAGCCGCCACGGAACTGCTGCATGCCCGCATTGCATTGTATGCGGCCGAGAAGTCTGAAACATCTACAGTCATCGCTGCGATGATTGAACGAGGTGCAAATGATGGTCAATTCTAACACTCCAATGGCTTTGGATGGCGTGGTCATTCTGGATCTGACCCGCATTCTGGCTGGCCCTTATGCCACCCAACTGCTGGGCGATCTGGGGGCAACGATCATCAAGATCGAAAATCCCGATGGCGGCGACGATACACGCAAGTGGGGCCCTCCCTACGCGCCGGGTGCCGAGGGTGAACTGTCGGCCTATTTCATGACGGCAAATCGCAACAAACAATCGGTCGCAGTCGATATGGCCAGTGCCGACGGTCAGGCATTGTTGCGCAAGCTGGCGGCGCGCGCCGATATTGTTATCGAGAATTTCAAACCCGGCGGGCTGGCCAAGTACGGCCTTGATCATGAAACCCTTTGTGCCGCACATCCCGCGCTCGTCTATTGTTCGATCTCGGGCTATGGCCAGACCGGCCCCAATCGCGACAAACCCGGGTATGATCTGATGGCGCAGGCATTTGGCGGAATCATGTCGCTGACTGGTGCGCCGGACGGAATGCCGATGAAAGTGGGCGTTGGAATCGCCGACATAATGACCGGTATGTACGCAACCGTTGGCGTTCTGGCCGCATTGCGTCACCGCGACAGAACCGGCGCGGGGCAGCATATCGATGTCAGCCTGGTCGACACGACCATGTCGTGGCTTGCCAATGAAGGCACCAACTTTCTGACATCCGGCATCGAACCGCAAAGACGCGGCAACGGGCACCCCAATATCGTGCCTTACGAGGCTTTTGCGGTATCAGATGGCAATGTCATTGTGGCCGTCGGCAATGACGCGCAATTTGCGCGGTTCTGTGACGTAATTGGCCTGCCGCATCTGTCCTCAGATCCAAAATTTGCGACCAATCCAAGCCGGATCAAGAACCGCATTGCGCTGCTTCAACAATTGCAGACAGCTCTTGATCAGCAAACCGTCGAAGGATTGGTTGCCGCCTTAGAGGCTGTGAAGGTTCCAGTTGGGCCAATATACAACGTTGCCCAAGCGCTTGGATCAGATCAGGCACAAGCCAGAGACATGGTGGTTACAATGGATAGCGATGATACGACCAGCGGGTCCGTTCGATTGCTTGGCAATCCTCTGAAGCTTTCGCTTACGCCGGTGCAATACCGCCGCCCCCCTCCTCGGATCGGGGCCGACACGCAGGATGTCATTGACAGCCTATAGGTCAAAACCGCGCTGAGCGGGTGGCCATTTGTTTCAACCTTCCTGATTTCAGGCACATCCGATCACCGTTGGTCACAAGCCCGTGCCTTGGCTGCAATTCAATTGCCCGATGTGCTTCAGTTGCGCCATTGACGGGGTAGAAACCCGCTGGCCAGCGCTAGGAGCTGATGATGTTTGACGATTGCAACGGTAAGACTTCACTGCATGATGGCGCGGCTTTGGCCGATTGGAACGCGATGCTGCGCGGGTTTCTCGCACACGGATCCGCCACGCCCACGCATCTGAACCGCCTTCTAACCAAGTCTCCGGACTTTGCGATGGGATTGGCGGTCAAGGGCCTGTTTTGTATGCTGCTTGGTCGGCGTGAGATGGTCGTAACGGCGGTCGAATGCCTTGCGGCTGCAAAGGAAGGCAGAGCGGATCATCACCGCGAACGCGCGTTCATCCAATCCCTGGAACAGTGGCTGGCGGGAAAGCCATCCCATGCCATCGCTACTTTTGAGGCAATTTTACGGGTCAATCCAGCCGACACACTGGCGATGAAACTGTCTCAGGCCGTTCGCTTCGTCATGGGCGACGCCGACGGCATGCGGCGGTCTGTTGAACGCGTTATCGGCGCACATGGGCGCGATCATCCCTTCCGTGGATTCGCGCTGGGTTGTCATGCTTTTACACTTGAAGAAACCGGAGACTACGGCGCCGCAGAGCGTGTCGGGCTTGAGGGCCTGCAATGCGCAACTGATGATGCCTGGGGGCTGCATGCTGTGGCCCATGTCTACGATATGACCTGCCAGCCAGATCAGGGCATCGCCGTAATCGAAGATCATTCGGGCACCTGGCTCGACTGTAACAACTTTCGCTATCATGTCTGGTGGCACAAGGCCTTGCTGCATCTGGACAAAGGCGATGTCGATCAGGTGATCGACCTTTACGATACCCGTATTCGTGCCGATAAAACCGACGACTACCGCGATATTGCCAACGCTGCCTCTTTGCTGATGCGGCTGTCTTTAGAGGGTGTATCCGTCGGTACGCGGTGGGAAGAGCTGGCCGATCTTGCAGAGCGTCGGGTTGAAGATGCTTGCCTTGCATTTGCTGATCTTCACTACATGTTGGCGTTGGTTGGCGGCAAGCGAGAGACAGCGATTGCCACGCTTCTGTCGCGCATCAGTGCGGGTGCCGCTTCTGACACCCAGGGCGAATTTGAGCATATCCTTGCCCGTCCCGGCCTTGACTGCGCTACAGGGCTTGCGTCTTTTGCGGAGGGCGATTTCGCGGCGTCATTTGCGGCCCTTTCCGCCGCACGCCCCGCGATGCAGACGCTTGGCGGCAGCCATGCCCAGCGCGACGTGTTCGAACGCCTGACAATCGACGCGGGAATCCGCGCAGGCCAACTGGTTCAGTCCGAAGGCATCTTGCAACAGCGCGCGAAGCTGCGTAACGGTCACGAAGACCGGTTTGCTGCGTTGCGGCATGAGACAATTGCCGCTGCACAGAATGCCGGATATGTCGTCGCCGCGCAGTAGGAGCAGGACATGACGACCTTAGCGGTAGGCAACCACGCAGCTCCGGCATTTCCAGCTTCGGCAGGAGCTATGCCCATATCTCGCACGCGCGACATCAGGCTTGATTTCTTCCGTGGCATCGCAATGTATATCATTCTGATTGCGCATATCCGATCCGACTGGCTGGCCCTTTGGATCCCGGCTCGCTTTGGGTTTTCCGACGCGACGGAGATGTTCGTTTTTTGCTCGGGCATGGCGTCGGCTATCGCGTTTGGCACGGCTTTTCGTGAAAAGGGCTGGCTGCTGGGCACAGCACGTGTCGTCTTTCGCATCTGGCAAGTATACTGGGCCCATATCGGGTTGTTCATTGCGGTGGCCGCCACTTGCACGCTTTTGAACGCAAGCGGCTGGTTCGACGTTGACTACGTGGGATCGCTGAACCTCTATCTGTTTTTCAAAAACCCGCTGGAGCATTTGCAAGCGCTACTGACCTTGACCTATGTGCCCAATTATTTTGACATTTTGCCAATGTACATCGTGGTATTGGCGATGATGCCGGTTGTTGTCGCGCTGGCCAGACTGAACCTTTGGGCGGCGGCGGCGTTTGTGATTGGCGTGTGGCTATTGGCAAGTTTGGCAGATGCCAACTTCCCCGCCGAGCCATTATCGGACCGAAAGTGGTTTTTTAATCCTCTGGGGTGGCAGCTGATATTCTTTACAGGTTACGCCTTTTCAAGCGGTTGGCTGAAAGCGCCGCCGGTGGATCGTCGCCTGGTATGGCTGGCGATTGTAGTGGTCTTGGTATCGGTGCCGTTTGCCTATTTTCGAGTGATCAATCTGGTGCCGGAGATTCAGCTATGGCGAAAAGACAACGCCTACCTTTTTGAGAAAACCAACTTTGGCGTCCTGCGGTATCTCCATTTCCTGTCTCTGGCCTATCTGGCGGTCTGCCTTGTCGGACCCAAAGGGTCACGCCTGATGTCCAGCCCGGCCAATGCTATGCTGGCCCTTCTGTGGGAAAAGCTCCGCGCTGTCATCGTGACGGTGGGGCAGCAATCTTTGGCCGTGTTTGTTTTTTCGATGTTTATCGCTGTGTTGCTCAGCGCGCTCTTTGATACCGTCGGGCGCACCTACATTTCGATGGTGTGGGTCAACGCACTTGGTTTCGCTCTGATAACATTGGCCGCCTACGGCGCGGCATGGTTCAAGAAAAAACCATGGGCAGTACGGAGGGCGCAGCCATGATCCGGCGCGAATTCCTTGCAGGTCTGGCGGCGCTGGCTGCAAGCCCGATGGCACATGGGCAAACACTGCCCACGACCCCGCTTGCCCCTGCGGGAGCCATGACCGTCTTTGGGCCGCGCACAGTTCCCGGTCTGGCACGTGCCCTGTCCGTCAAAGACTATGTGCCCCGGCCAGACATTCCCCGCGAATGGCTGGATATCAGCTATGATGATTTCAGCCATATCTGGTTTGCCGACCGCAATGCGCTTTGGAACAATACCGATGCCGCATTGCGCGTTGATGCCTTTGCCGCCGGATTATATGCCAAGCAGGCCGTGCAGATCAGCATAGTTGAAGGCGGCCACTCGCAAACACTACCGTTCAACTTGGGCGTTTTTGATAAAACCGATCAGTTTCCGGACATGCCCGTCGACGAAACCATGGGCTATTCCGGTTTCCGGTTGCGTGGCGAATTGAACACCCCGGATATCTTTACCGAATTCTTCGTGATGAAAGGGGCAAGCTATTTTCGTGGAATTGGCACAGGGCAAATCTATGGCCTGTCTGCACGCGGGTTGGCGATAGATACTGCTGAACCAACGGGCGAGGAATTTCCCGACTTCATCGCCTATTGGATTGAACGGCCGGGTCCGCGTCAACGCCACTTTGTCGTGCATGCGCTGATGGATAGCCCAAGCCTTGCGGGCGCATATAAATTCACCCTACGCCCCGGTCCGACCCTTGAGGTCGATGTTGAGGCACAGCTGTTCCCACGCCGCGACCTGCAACATGTGGGTATTGCACCACTGACCAGCATGTTTTTGTTTGATGAGACCAACCGCAACCGTTTCGACGATTTCCGCCCCGCCGTGCATGACAATGACGGGTTGCTGATGGTGAACGGAGCGGGAGAGGTTTTGTGGCGGCCACTGGCGAACCCGGTCGAGCTGCAGATCAGCAGCTTTCATGACACAGATCCGAAGGGCTTTGGCCTGATGCAGCGCGCGCGCAATTTCGATGATTTCGCTGACATCGTTGCACAATATCACCGCCGCCCCAGTCTGTGGGTGGAGCCGGGCGAAGGTTGGGGCGAAGGTGCCGTGACCTTGATCGAGCTTCCGACCGATACCGAGGTGAACGACAACATCGTAGCCTACTGGCGACCGGCGCAGCCGATGACAGCGGGTGCGGCGCACCGCATGACCTACCGGTTGCACTGGGGGTATGAACCCGAGGTGCCGGGCAATCTGGCAAAAGTAACGAATATGCGTTTGGGTGCCGCACTTCAGCACGGGCGAATTGCGACCGTTGATTTTGAGCGCACCCCAGCCATGCCCACAGATTTTGCAGATCTGACCGCGACAGTCAGCAATAGTCACGGCACATTTCTGTCTGCGCCGCATGTCGAGATAAACCCTCAGACCGGAGGCCCGAGACTGGCGCTAAGCTTTGATCCCGGCGATGCATCCTACATCGAGTTTCGTGGGCAATTGTCTACGGCACACGGCCCTTACAGTGAAACATGGCTCTACCGATGGACGGCGTAATCCACGATCATCCTGCGCTGCGCGCGGCCATGCCCGACATGGCACCGCTGGCAATGCCAGAGCAACGTTTTGCCATTGCGCCTGATCAATGTGCGGTGCCGGTTGCACCCCGTTCGCATCGAACCACGTTGTGGCGTATTGTGGCGTTTCTGCCGGCCATATTGCTGACAGTCGCCTTCGTGTTCGCGCAGGCCAATCGATTGGCCGTCGGCGGCATGGCCCCGGTAGAACATGTGCATCTGTACCTGTCCGGCTTCGCGTTTCTTTGGATCGCAATTTCCGTTGGAAGTGCGGTTCTTGGTCTGATCGCGCGCGCCTCAGTCGCGCCCCAAGCCGAGCCCCTGGCAGCCCGGACGCTGCAAGTCGCGTTGTTGATCCCGATCCACAACGAAGATCCCGCAGCCGTTTTCGGCAATGCGGCGGCCTTGCTGGAAGATCTGCAGGATCATCCTGACGCGCCGCAATTCAGTCTTTATGTCTTGTCCGACACAAGAGATGAGGCCATCGCCGCGCAGGAATGGCTGGCCTTTCAGCATCTGCGCCGCGAACAACTGCACAGGTTTGAGGTGTTTTACCGCCGCCGCGTCATGAACACCGATCGCAAAACCGGCAATATTGCCGAATGGGTCAAGGGTTGGGGCGCGCGGCACGAGGCCATGCTGGTGCTTGATGCCGATAGCTTGATGAGCGCTGCATCGGTTCTTGCGCTGCGCGATGCGCTGGCCGCTGATCCCGGCATCGGGCTGGTCCAGTCCTGGCCCCGCATCATACATGCCGAGGCGCTTTTTGCCCGGGTTCAGCAATTTGTCACCACTGCGCATGGTTGGTTCATGGCCCGCGGCTTGGGAATGTGGACAGGGACCGAGGCGAACTATTGGGGCCATAACGCGATCATCCGAACCCGCGCCTTTGCCGCCACTGCCGGACTGCCACATATGACAGGAATCACGGGGCGGCGCACGCTAATCATGTCCCATGACTTTGTGGAAGCCGCGATGCTGCGGCGCGCTGGTTGGCGCGTACGGTTTTTGCCCGAGATTGACGGCAGCTTTGAGGAAACACCGGGCACGCTGGTCGACTATATTTTGCGTGACCGGCGCTGGTGCAGAGGCAATCTGCAACATCTGAGATTGCTAGGGGCGAAGGGTTTGCACCCGATCTCGCGCTTCCATATGTTGCAAGGTGCCGTAAGCTATTTGCTGGCCCCCGTCTGGCTGGCTTTGATGGCAATCTGGGCGTTCCCGCAAATGGCCGTCATTCCCCTGGGTGTCGATGGCGCCCCCCCGGCACCAGTGCTGATCGAGGGTTTTGGCGCTGGCGGCGGGTTGTTTCTGGCCAGTGTATTGCTGTTGCTGGTGGGACCAAAGCTGGCGTCTGTCTGTGTTGTGCTGGCATCCAAAAAACGCAGATCAGCCTTCGGCGGAGGCAGAGTCTTTGCACTCGCCGCACTGGTCGAAATTATCGTGTCGATGATCTATGCGCCAATCTTGATGGTGCAGCAGGTGATGTCAGTGTTTTCTGCCACGTTCTCGTCGCGCGACATCTGGGCACCGCAGCGACGTTCGGGCGGCGGGCAGAGAGTGACGGCGTTGCTGCGCTTTCATGCTGTTGAAACCATTTTGGGCGTGGCGACACTTGTCGGCTTGGTCACCGGTGCGGTCACGCTATGGCTGTTGCCGGTCGCCATCAGCCTTTGCGCGGCGGTTCCACTGTCATGGATGAGCAGCAAAAACGTTGCATGTAGCAAGATAAAGGCGTTTCGATTTGATACACCTGAAAGCCTGAATGCACCGAACATTTCTAAGCGGGCGACATGGGCGCGAACACGCTTTGCCGACGTATTGACCCAACCGGCCGACCATATTCTCGCGGCCGAATAATATTTACTGGGCTTCAAACCAATCCAGCGCCGTATCCGCCCAGCCTTTGGGAATTTGATGCCCGCCCGGGAACAGAACGAATTCCAGCGCCGATCCCGGCAGGCAACGATCCCATCGGCGGTGCCAGAAATCACCTTCCATTTTGAAGGCGTCTGCACGCATTTCGGTGCACCCGTTTGTTTCGCGCCAAATCTCCATTGCGTGCCACACATCTCCCTGAGCTGGCCGGTTCGTGCCTGCCCCACCGCCCAGATATCGACCCTCCAGTGGCACGGTGGTATCTGTCCAGCCATGGGTGTGCAAAAGGCGCACCGGGCCTGCGCACGCAGTTGGGTGCGGCCGCCAGAAGTTGCCGCTGATCGGTGCGTAAGCCGCCGCCAGACCCGGATCTTCGCAAGCGGCATAACTGACCATTGATCCACCGACAGAAAAGCCTGACAGCAATACACGGTCGCGCGCGATACCATGCTTGTCTGCGGCATCGTCTAACACCGCACGCAAAAAGACGCTTTCATCTCGCACTTCAGGCCAATCAGGATGAAAAGACCAACGCCTACCCTCACTGCCATCGCGGTCCCGACCCGTCGGTGCGATCAGTGCGTAGCCGCGATCCAGTATGGCGTTAACCATGCCTGTGTTGTTGTAGACGCCTGCACCGTTGCCGCCATATCCATGCAAAAACACAACCGCAGGAACTGCGCCTGACACGCCTTCGGGGCGTTTAATATGGTATTCGCCGTTCGTGATGCGACACGGGCCGGTCTTGTCCTCGCAGTCTGCGAACGCGGGTGCGGTTGTAAATACCCAAGACGTCAAAAGACACGCGATCGTGACGGAATACCTACGCAGCATCATCTACTCTCCATTGTAAGTCGTCAGTGGCAAGCCGCGCGCGATCCAACCTGCACCGTCAGATGAGCCCAACATGCCTTCCGAAACATCCAGAATTGCCGTGTAGCCAGCGGCCTTCAAGCGAGAGGCTATTTTGCGTGAGCGTACACCTCGTGCGCAGATCAACGCGACGGGAGTTGATTTATTTCCATGTGTGATGTGTTCAAGACGGGTCATAAAATCCGACTCGCGCAGATCAATGAGGTTCGCGCCTTCGGCAATACCGGTTTCGTGCCATTCGTCAGGCCGCCGGATATCAACCAAATGCAGTTGCCCAGATCTGACGCCGTCCAAAGCTTCGTGAACCGATATCTTATCAGCCGGAACGGGGTCGGGACCCGACACTAAATAGCCGGTGGCAAGAATGCCACCGGCAATAAGTGTAAGAACGGCACGCCGGCTTGTCAGCATGCGCAGATCCGCCCGTCAGTTTGCAATGGGAGCAGGGGATGAAAAGTTCGGAATGACAGAAGTAGATGGCTCTTTCGGCTCAAGCCCACTCGTCCAATTCGTTTCTGCCAGGCTGATGTTCCCCGGAATATCCTCTTCCCAGAACCCAACCACATTCTTAGTAATGTTGAGATACAGTTTTCCATCTACGATCCGCCACAAGTTCGGGTTGCCAGGAACCTTGCCGCCCTTGGATACGCCATACGCACAATGCCCGTCATATTGTGGTGCATAGGCCGCAGGATCCGCCAGAAAACGATCGCGGTTGGCTTCGTTCGCAAAGGCGAAAGTCGCACCATTATAGTCTGCGGTAATCGACGCCACGCCGGGAACTGCGCTATGCTGCGGTGTTCCAACCGGTGTTTGTTCTAGATCGAAATATGCAACAACGTCGTGACCCGAGGCCGCAAATCCAGTTGCATCAATGTATTGCTCACCGGCAAATGCTGCCGAGGAAAGTAGGCCCGCCAGAGCGGCGGCAAAAAGGGTGCGTTTGATCATGATATTCCTCACGGTTGCGCGTCATCTGTACCGACGTTAGCCGATCCAGCCGTCGATGCCATAGGTTGTAGCAGCGCCTCGCACAGAGGTGATCTGTCGCGGGTTTCGCGTGAACAAACAAGGCTGCTGCGGCTAAAGGGAATCTGGCTGCCAACCCATACACAGGGCCGTGAATTGCAATGGGTGGCTTAACGCGCGAGTGTGTGGCGCACGCGCTCAGGAGGTATGACATGTTTCGCATCGCGCTTGCCGCAGCTATTATTGCCTTTGGCCTCGGCGCAAACGCGCAGGGCATCGCCCCGCGTGACGGTTGGGTGGTTGTCAGCACACCCCATGATTTCGCAACAATGACGGAACGGGTTGTCGGTGCCGCGAAAACTGCCCCGATCGCCATCGTCACCAAAGCCAGCGCATCAGACGGAGCCCGGTCGCAAGGTATCGAGATTGCGGGCAATCGTGTTTTTGGTCTGTTTCGCAACGACTATGCCCGGCGCATGCTGGCGGCCAGCGTCGCCGCCGGAATCGAGGCGCCAATCCGGTTGTATCTGACTGAAAACAGTGATGGAACAACTACATTGTCATACAAAACTCCAACCGCCGTCTTTGCCCCTTATGCTGACGAAGGCGGTGAGGCGTTGGCCGCACTTGCAAGCGAACTGGATGCGGTATTTGCGGCGTTGGTCGCGGACGCGGCCAACCAATAGACCGCTTTGCTGAAGTCCGGCTGCGGTTGAGTCATGGCCCGAGAAACGTGCGGGCCATCGGCCCGTAAGGTTAGGCCGCTCTACCCGCTTCTTGTCATGTGACGGCCTGCCGCTCGGCCAATTTTCACCTGTTACATCCCTGTTGCGACAGGCGAATTGTCGCGCATGAAAACCACGTTTGTTGACAGAAAGCCCACATCTCACTCAGCATCAGGACAGGCGATCTATTCATGCGCCGCACAACCATTTGATGATTCTTTTTTTTGGACGGAGACGATCATGCCAGTCATTACCGGTACCAACACAGCCGACACTATTGCTGCCACAAATGCCAATGACACGATCTTCGGGCTGTCAGGCTTTGACACTTTGACATCCAGCTTTGAACGCGCCGATATTCGGGGCGGATGGGGACAGGACCAGATCAGTGTCGATTATGACTATGTTCTGGTCGATGGCGGCCCCTATCCGTTGATGCGTTGGGCGCTGTCGGGCGATCAGGGTAACGACACGATCAGCGCCGATGTGAACATCACCGATTTCAACCCGTTCGGAAATTCCTTTGCAGCTCAGGATCTTGATACCGAGATTATCGTTGACGGAGGTTTGGGAAATGACACGGTGACGCTGAACACGTCGATAGACATATCAAACGGCGCGTTCTTCTATGATTTTTTCCCAAATGTCGTCTCTATCACCAATGCCGTGGTCGATCTGGACGGTGATAACTCCGTTTCCATCGTGTCGTCGCTTGCCATCGAAGACACGGATCTGGCCATTGACACCACGGTCTTGTTCGGGGCCGGGGACGACACTCTGACCGTCAACAATGCCAGCGAAGCTTTCAATTTCAACGGCGCGGCCATCTATGACATCAACCTCGGCAATGGCGATAATACCGCTGATATCACTGACCGATCCGGCAATCTGGATCTGGTGCTGACCTCGGGTTCCGGCAATGACACTGTCGATATCCTGCTCGACATCGACAATGGAAACTCTGCCGGGTACCGGGCGATTGCCGATATTGATCTTGGGGCGGGCGACGATCAGCTCACACTC
>JBARVN010000054.1:0-50960 GCA_049646285.1 Albidovulum sp.
GAAGACAGCGGCGATTCTGGCCTTTGCAATCGCAGTAACCGAGAAAAAGGGGCGGGTGTCGGACGCCGATCTGAGCCTTGCGCGTGCAGGCGGCCTTTCGGACAGTGACATCGTCGAGACCGTCGCCGGTGTCGTGGCCAACATTTTCACCAACTACCTCAATCATGTCTTTGACACCGATATTGATTTCCCTGCCGTAAAGGCCGCCGCTGCCTGACATGGCTTGAACCCCGGGCCGATCGCGCAGATGATGCGCGCCAAGCGGCCCGGGGGAATTGCCTATGAAAATCGCCACGTTCAACATCAACGGCATCAAGGCCCGTGCCGAGGCTTTGCCCCAATGGTTGGATGAGGCCACCCCTGATGTTGTCTTGCTGCAAGAGATTAAATCTGTGGATGAGGGCTTTCCCCGCGCGCTTTTCGAAGATCGCGGCTATTTCGTCGAGACCCACGGCCAGAAAGGCTTCAACGGTGTGGCGATATTGTCCAAACTGCCGCTAGAGGATGTGACACGGGGCCTGCCCGGCGACGACACCGATGAGCAGGCCCGCTGGATTGAGGCCACTGTGGTCGGCAAAGACGCGGTGCGGGTTTGTGGGCTATATCTGCCCAATGGCAATCCGGTTCCGGGGCCGAAATACGACTATAAGCTGGCCTGGATGGAGCGGCTTCGTGCCCGCGCAGCAGCACTCTTGCAAGATGAGATGCCGGTGGTGATGGCCGGGGATTATAACATCATCCCTCAAGCCGAAGATGCCGCCCGCCCTGAGGTCTGGACCGAAGATGCGCTTTTTTTGCCTGAAAGCCGTGCCGCGTTCCGGCGTATCTTGCATCTGGGCTATACCGAAGCCTTCCGCGCCCGTGAACCGCGCCCGGGGCATTATTCCTTTTGGGACTATCAGGCCGGGGCGTGGCAAAAGAACCACGGCATCCGTATTGATCACCTGCTGCTCAGCCCGCAAGCGGCAGATCTTTTGTGCGATGTTCAGATCCACAAGCAGGTCCGTGATCGCGAAAAGCCCTCAGATCATGTGCCGGTCTGGGTGGAGCTGGACGCCTGACCCATGGGCTTGGCCGATACCTATTATAGCCGCACCGCCGATCAGCGGATCGACCGCCCTGCCCTCATTGGTGCCCACGACTGCGACACCGCGATAGTCGGCGGCGGTCTGTCGGGCCTGACAACGGCGATTGAACTGGCACGCGCCGGCCATAGGGTGGTCGTTCTTGACGCCCAAAGCATTGGTTTTGGCGCATCTGGCCGTAATGGCGGCATCGTCAGCCCGCACTATGCCTGTGGTGAGGATAAGATTGAGCGCCGCGTTGGCCTGACCCGCGCCCGAGAGCTTCATCGACTGTCAATTGAGGGGGTTGAGCGGGTCCGTGCCAACATCGCAGATCTAGGCCTGAAATCCGCGCGTCCAGAACCCGGCATCTTGCATCTGCGACGCTTTGACAGGGCGGATGATATTCACGCCCATGCCGAGGCCTTTGCCCGCGATTATGACTATCCGTTGACCTATCTTGACCGTGCTGCGATACGCGACCGGATGCAAACAGATCGCTACTTTCACGGGCTTTTGGATGCGCAGGCTTTCCATATCCATCCGCTGAACTACCTACACGGCTTAGCGCGCGGCATCGAAGCGCTTGGCAGTCAGATCTTCGAGGGATCCGAAGTGATCGGCCACCGATTGAAAGGGCCGCAAAAACTCCTGACCACGGGCAGTGGCACGGTCAGTGCCCGCCATGTGGTCTTTGCCACCGGCGGCTATACAGGCGCCTTGATGCCCCAGTTCAAACGCGCGATTTTGCCGATTGCCACTTACATGACGGCGTCGGAGGCGGCCCCTGATCTGATTGCCTCGGCCATCCGCACCCGCGAAGCGATTTTTGATGACCGCCGCGCCGGGGATTACTACCGCGTGTTTGACAATGGTCAGCGGCTGTTATGGGGTGGACGTATCACCACACGGGCCGCATCGCCCGATGCAGTGGCCCGGATATTGCGGCGGGAGATGATCGGTGTGTTTCCACAGCTGAAAGAGCTGAAAACCGAAATCGCCTGGTCTGGTCTGATGGGGTATGCACGCCACCAGATGCCGCAGATCGGCCAATATCGGCCCGGTGTCTGGCATGCGACAGGATTTGGCGGGCATGGGCTGAATACCACGGCGATTGCGGGCACGGTGGTGTCCGAGGCGATTTTGGGGCAAAGCGACAGGATCCGCCAGTTTGCCCCCTTTGGTCTTGACTGGGCCGGCGGGCCCCTCGGGCTTGCCGCCGCGCAGCTGACCTATTGGTCGTTGCAAGTGCAAGACTGGTGGCGCGAACGGGCTTAGTCGGGCGAAGAGGTCACATCGTGATCATAAAGCCAGTCAAACCGGCCAAGCACTTTGCCGGGGGCGAAGCGACCCACGGTTTTCAGGCCGAAATGGGCAATGTCACGCCGGATCCCGGACAGATGGTAGTTGCGGGCATTGGCATTGGCCGCCTCGACTGTACGACTGACGCGTTGGACGCGGGCAGCCTGATAGGCGGCAAAGGCCGCTTCGGGTGTTGCGCGCGACAAACAATCGGCCAGAACCCAGGCATCCTCTAGCGCCAGATTAGCGCCTTGGGCCAGAAACGGCAGCGTCGGATGTGCAGCATCGCCAAGGATCACGGCGCCCTGCCCGGACCAGCGCGGGGCAACCGGATGACGGAACAGTCCCCAGAGATTGGGGCGCTCAATCTGATCAAGCCAGCCGCGCACCTCAGGCACAAAACCCTCAAACGCGATACGCAGAGCCAAAGGATCATCGGTCAGCGACCAGCTTTCTTCGGCCCATGAATGGCGTTCTTCAACGGCCACGATGTTGCGCAGCGTGCCGCCTTTCAGCGGATAGGTCACCAAATGGCGGCCGGGGCCCATATAGACACGGGCGACAGGGACAACGCCCGGATCAGCGGGCAATGTCGCCCGCCAGGCCACCTGATGCGTAAAGAAGGGCGCGATGGTCCCGTTCAACGCTTCGCGCACCTTGGAATGCAGCCCATCTGCACCGATCAGAATATCGGCCTCACCCGTTTCACCGGTCGATGTCCGGTATCGGGGCGGATGATCGCCAAGCTCAACTGCGTCGACCTTTTGCGAAAGTACAATTTTCACACCAGCCGCCCATGCGCCTTCGGCCAGCACTTTGATCAGATCGGCCCGGTGCACAAATCGAAAGATCTGATCGGGTCGGTGGGCGCGCATATCTAGCCGCAACACTTGATCGCCGGTTTCCCCGTCAATCAGTTCTACCGCCTCGGCGCGCTGACTTACGTCATCAAGGGCGGCGCCAAGGTCCAGCGCTTCGAGCACACGCGCGCCATTGGGCGATATTTGCAGACCCGCGCCAACTTCGCGGATCTGGGGGGCCTGTTCCAGCACCGTCACATTGGCGCCGTGCCGCGCCATTGCCTGCGCCACTGCAAGACCGGCGATACCAGCCCCCAACACAACGACATTGCGACCTGTCAACATGTCTCGTCCCCACAATAAGCAACGGCACCGAGGCCTTGCGACCCCGGTGCCAGAATTCCTTCAGACCTCGTCCGGGGAATTATTCGTCGCGGTGCACACGCTCGCGGCGTTCGTGCTTTTCTTGCGCTTCCAACGTCATCGTCGCAATCGGCCGCGCATCAAGACGTTTCAGCGAAATTGGTTCACCGGTCATTTCGCAATAGCCGAAGTCGCCATTTTCAAGACGGCGAAGTGCCCCATCGATCTTGGTGACCAGCTTGCGCTGACGATCCCGTGTGCGCAATTCCAGCGCGCGGTCGGTTTCTTCACTGGCTCGGTCTGCAACATCGGGCACACTGCGCCCACTGTCTTGCAAGACTTCCAGCGTTTCCGCCGACTGCTCCAACAACTCTTCTTTCCAGACTGTCAATTTACGGCGGAAATATTCCGTCTGCCGTTCATTCATGAATGGTTCATCTTCGGCCGGACGATAATCGTCAGGAAGAAAGACCTCTGGCTTCATGTCTGCTCCCTTCAGGCGAGTGGAGGTTGAATCTGCGTGCGTCGATGTCATCCAATCCTCCTTGCGCGATCCCATAGCTTAAGCTGCGGGGCTTGTCACTAGGGCACGCTCTGGCTTGCAGCAATTTGATGTCATCGATATGACGGCACTGGATCTTCTTTTTGCATGTCAGTGAAACTACTATGAAATTCGCCGGAACCGATCGCTATGTTGCAACGCAGGATCTAACTGTTGCCGTGAATGCATCAGTCACGCTGGAACGCCCTTTATTGGTGAAGGGAGAGCCTGGAACCGGCAAGACCGAGCTTGCGCGGCAAGTGGCTGAGTCTCTGCAGCTCCCCATGGTTGAATGGAATATCAAGTCCACAACCAAGGCGGCGCAAGGCCTGTACGAATACGATGCCGTCAGCCGATTGCGTGACAGCCAGCTTGGTGACGCGCGCGTCAATGACGTTAAGAATTATATCCGCAAGGGGAAGCTTTGGCAGGCGTTTGAGGCTGACACCAAAGTCGTGCTCTTGATCGATGAAATCGACAAGGCCGACATCGAATTCCCGAACGATCTGTTGCAAGAACTCGACCGGATGGAGTTTCACGTCTATGAGACCGGCGAAACCATACGTGCGCGCAACCGCCCGGTGATCATCATCACGTCGAACAACGAAAAAGAATTGCCCGACGCCTTCTTGCGCCGCTGTTTTTTCCACTACATTCGCTTCCCCGAGGCGGAAACGCTGCGCCGGATTGTTGATGTCCACTTCCCCGGCATCAAAGAAAGCCTGCTGGGCACGGCCCTGACCCAGTTTTATGAGATCAGGGAAACCCCGGGGCTAAAGAAAAAACCCTCAACGTCAGAGGTGCTGGACTGGCTGAAACTGATATTGGCCGAAGATCTGAGCGCCGAAGACCTGAAGCGCGCACCCCATAGCTTGCTGCCAAAACTGCACGGCGCGCTTTTGAAGAATGAACAAGATGTAGCCCTTTTTGAACGGCTGGCCTTTCTGGCCCGGAACCGCGGCTGACCCGCCCCTTTTCGTGACTGGCCCTAGGGGGCGGAAGTGGATAGCCTCGGCCGAATGAACAACGGGACTGGTAACGATGGCTGATACGCTGACACTTCGCCCTTTGGTCGCAGCCGATAAAGCTGAATGGCGTCGTTTGTGGCATGACTATCTTGCGTTTTACAAAACCGAAATGCCCGAAGCGGTCTACGCCTCGACATTCTCTCGAATGATCACGGGCGGCGCGGGTGAATTTCGCGGACTGATCGCGCTATGGGGCGGCAAGCCCGTTGGGCTGGCCCATTATCTGTTCCACCGCACCGGCTGGGCCATCGCAGATACCTGCTACCTGCAAGACCTTTACGCCGATCCGCATATGCGCGGCAAAGGCGTCGGTCGTGCATTGATCGAGGGCGTCTATGCCGCCGCAGATGCCCATGGCGCATCTTCCGTCTATTGGATGACACAAGAGTTCAACACGACCGCCCGCCAGCTTTACGACAGGATCGGTGTAAAAACCCCATTCATCGAATATAATCGTGCCTGAGCCCATGCCGGTTCGATCAATCCGGGCGCTTGTGGCGCTGGTTCTTATGATATCTGCCTGTGCTCCCACGGCGCCCTCAGACAAGACGCCCGCGCAGCAAACCGAATTGCCGCCAATGATGCGCTTTTCGGCAACACAGGTAGACCGGCCCCGCCGCTCAAATATCGCCATGGCGCAAGATTTCATGGACCTTAGCTTTCGTCTTGAAAGTGGGCGTGAGCTGCCGGTTTTTACCCGTTTCGAAACGCCGATCCGCGTGCATGTGACAGGCGACGCGCCCCCGACGGCTGCCCAAGATCTGGCTTTGGTGTTGGAACGGATACGGCGCGAGGCGGGAATTGATATCGCGCGTGCCACAGACGGGCCGGCCCAACTGACCATCGAGTTCTTGCCGCGCCGCGTGATGCAGCGCCTTGTGCCGCGGGCCGCATGCTTCGTGGCCCCGCGTGTCAGCAGCTGGGCAGAATACCGGCGTGCTGGCAGTGCAGCGCTTGACTGGACCAGCCTGCAAACGCGCGAACGCACTGCCATTTTCATTCCAAACGATACCGCGCCGCAAGAAATCCGCGACTGCCTTCATGAAGAGCTGGCGCAGGCCATCGGCCCCCTGAATGATCTCTACCGTTTGCCGGATTCGGTCTATAATGACGACAACATCCATGCGGTTCTGACCGGGTTTGACATGCTGATGCTGCGAGCGACCTATGCGCCGGAGCTTCATAGCGGCATGACGGCACCACAGGTTGCGGCGCAATTGCCGCGCCTTCTTGGTCGGCTAAACCCTTATGGCGATGGCATTGGTGGCGGGTTGTCCGAACCCACGCCACGCGCCTATGTCGCGGCCTTGGATGTCGCCCTTGGGCCCGGTGCCGCCGGTCCGCGCAGGCGCGCCGCGATCAAACGGGCCTTGGCCATCGCGGATCAGCGCGGCTGGCGCGATAACCGCACAGGGTTCGCGTGGCTGGCGATGGGACGGTTATCACGCGGGCAAGATGCAGATGCCGCAGCCGCAGCCTTTGCGCAATCTGCAGCCATCTATCATGCGAACCCGGCGCTAGCCTTGCACGCGGCCCATGCCGATATGCAGCTGGCCACATTTGCCCTGTCCGAAGGGCGCGCAGAGACGGTGTTATCGTTGACGGGATCTGCGCTTCCTATCGCGGCGCGCGGCGAAAACGCGGCGCTTTTGTCCACGCTGTTGATGCTGCGCGCCGAGGCGCTTGAGCTGACGGGGCGCGCGTCCGAAGCCCGTCTGGTGCGGCTCGACAGTCTGGGCTGGGGGCGGTATGGCTTTTCCTCAGACAAGGCGATCCGGGCACGGCTTCGCAGCATTGCGGCACTCACGCCCAAAAACGAAAAGACGAGGCAACCATGATCTTTTTCGCCGCCATCGTGATCGGGGCTTTCTACGGCTGGAACCGTGCGGCAAAGCGGGACGGGAACCGGTTGGACAAGCTGCAATACGCCGCTGTCTACGCCATCGTCTTTGCGATCGCAGGCCTGATCGCGACGATCATCTACCACCGGCTGTTCTGACCCCATGTTTCTGCCCTTCTTTGAGACGCTGCGCAAAACCGGCATCCCGGTCTCGCTGCGCGAATATCTGTCCTTTCTTGAAGGTGTGTCCGCCGGGCTGGCAACCTATGACATCGAAGGGTTCTACTATCTGGCCCGCACCGCGATGGTCAAAGATGAACGCCATCTGGACCGATTTGATCAGGCCTTCTCAGCCGCATTCAAAGGGCTGGAAACCATCAGCGCCGATCAGGTTCTGGAAGCGGTTGACCTGCCCGAAGAGTGGTTAAAGAAGCTGGTCGAAAAGACACTGACGGCAGAAGAGAAGGCTGAAATCGAAGCACTTGGCGGCTTTGACAAGCTGATGGAGACGCTGAAAAAGCGGCTGGAAGACCAAAAGGGCCGCCATCAGGGTGGATCAAAATGGATCGGCACCGGCGGCACATCGCCCTTTGGGGCATATGGCTACAACCCCGAAGGGGTGCGGATCGGCCAGAATGAAAGCCGCCACCAGCGTGCGGTCAAGGTCTGGGACAAACGCGATTTCAAAAACCTTGATGACAGCGTCGAACTGGGCACCCGCAACATCAAAGTGGCGCTCAAACGCCTGCGCCGCTGGGCGCGTGACGGGGCCGCAGAAGAGCTGGACCTGCCCGGCACCATCCGCGCCACGGCGGAACATGGCTATCTGGATGTGCAAACCCGCCCCGAACGGCGCAATGCCGTCAAGGTCGTGCTGTTTTTGGATGTCGGCGGATCAATGGACCCCTATATCCGGCTGGTGGAGGAGCTGTTCTCAGCCGCCCGCGCCGAATTCAAACATCTGGAATACTACTATTTTCACAACTGCCTCTACGAAGGCGTGTGGCGCGACAATCGTCGCCGCTGGGATCAGCAGATCCCCACGCATGACGTGCTGCGCACCTACGGCGCAGATTACAAGTGCATCTTCGTGGGCGATGCCTCGATGTCCCCTTATGAGATTGCCTATCCGGGCGGTGCCAATGAACATTGGAACCCGGAACCGGGTCAGGTGTGGCTGGGCCGGGCGCGCGACCACTGGGCCTCCAACGTCTGGCTGAACCCCCTGCCCGAGCAGCAATGGCAATATACGCAGTCCGTTGGCATGATCCGGCAGATCTTTGACGGGGCGATGTATCCGCTGACCCTTGACGGGATCGGGCGGGCGATGAAGGCGATGACGTAGCGCCAATATTTCTTCTTGCAAACTCCGGTCAGGATCAGCCACGCTGACGGGGCAACCCGCCTGCGAGGCCGCGATGAACCAGCACCTGAACCTTGATCCTGCGCTATATGTTCGCCCCGATGTGCTGGAGGCCGAGCGGAGCCGGATTTTCTGGACCTCATGGCAATATGTGGGACCAGCCAGCGCTGTGGCTGCCGCGGGCAGCTATATCGCCGCCGATCTTGCCGGGCTTGGTATCATCGCGATCCGGGGCAAGGACGGGCAGGTGCGCGGGTTCAAGAATGTTTGCCGCCACCGGGGCGCGCGCTTGTTGGACCCCGGTCAGGGCAAATGCGGGCTTATCGTCTGCCCGTATCACAAATGGTCCTATTCAGATATGGGCCAGCTGGTCCAGGCCCCTTGGTTTGGCAAGGACCCTGCGATCATCCCATCAGACTGGCCATTGGAAGAGGTCAGTGTCGAGATTTGGCGGGGGCTGGTCTTTGCCGCCGTCGCACCCGAGGCAAGCCTGACCGAGCAGTTGGGCGATCTGGTTGCTGAGCTGGCGGACGAGCCGATGGAAGACTACGTGGCGACCGACAGTGCCAAGGTAGACTTTGACGCCAACTGGAAAATCTATACCGACAATTTCGTTGAAGGCTATCACATCCCCGGAACGCATCCGTCCTTTTACGCCGCGATCAATTTTGAGGAATTTGAGACCACCGCACACAAAGGCATGGTCAAGATGACCGCGCCGCCGAAAGAGGGGCTGTTTTATCGCGGCAAATGGCTTTGGATGTGGCCCAACTGGACATTGTCACTGTTTCAGGGCGGCATGAATGTGTCGCGGATCAACCCATTGGCCGTTGACCGGACCGAGCAGCTTTATGATTTCTATTTCGCCGATACATCCGAGGCTGCGCAACCTTCTCGCCAAAAGACGATTGAGGGCAATCTGGCCGTGGTACGCGAGGATTACGAAGTCTGCGTTTCAACGCACCGGAACTATGCGGCTGGGGTTTATTCCCCCGGTCCGCTTTCGTCGCGCCATGAAAAAGGTGTGCACTATTTCCAAAGCATGGTCAGGTCCGCACTTGACTGAGTGGTTATTTCCTTAGCGCGCCCCTATGTTACCTATATGTTTAAGGTGACCCCAATCTTGCTGGCGCTCCTTTACGGGGTGCTGATGTTTCGCTTTTCGGCGTGGAAAACCGCGCGGACGCTTGATCAGCAATCAACGCCTTTGGCCGATCCCACATTGTTGCGTCTGACCGCGCGCTTGGCCCAAGCGCTGGATCTGCCGCGCGTACCCGTGCACCTTTACGAAATAGCGCCAATAAACGGGCTTGCCGCCCCTGATGGCCGGATCTTCATCACACGTGGTTTCTACCAGAAGTTTCTGGATGGCGATGTCAGTGGCGAGGAGATGACCAGCGTCATCGCGCATGAGCTGGGACATGTGGCGCTGGGGCATTCCCGGCGGCGAATGATTGATTTTTCGGGGCAAAACGCGATCCGGGTCGCCCTGATGGGTATCCTTGGCCGGTTGATCCCGGGCGTCGGGGCCTATCTGGCCGGTATTCTGACATCCCTTCTGGCCGCACGGCTGAGCCGGCAAGATGAATATGAGGCCGATGAATGGGCCAGTGCTTTGCTGATCAAAGCAGGTTTTGGCACAAGCCCGCAAAAAACCCTGTTCGAAAAGCTTGAAACGCTGACCGGCGCAAAGGGTGGCACACCCGCTTGGATGATGAGCCACCCCAAAAGCGCCGACCGGATTGCCGCGATTGAGGCCAATGAGGCACAATGGGGTGTGGCCGGGCCGCCCGGCACATCGCCCCGGCTCTGACCCCGCCAGTGGTTACTTGCCCTTGGCGTCCCGCCCGAAAAGCTGTGCCAACACCATCATCAATGATGTCACCACAATCATGATCGTCGAGATCGACGCAATTGTCGGGTCAATCTGGTCGCGCAGCGCGTTGAACATGTTGCGCGTCAATGTCGGGTTGTCACCGCCCGAGATGAACATCGCGATCACCACCTCATCAAATGAAGTCAGAAACGACAACAGCGCCGACGTCACGACCGCAAAGCGGATCTGCGGCAAGGTGATGGTCAAGAACGCCTGCCAGCGCGGCGCACCCAGACTGCGGGCCGCCAGTTCCTGGTTCATATCATAGCTTTTGAGCGCCGATCCAGTCACGATCAAGACCAGCGGCAACGCGAGGATCGTATGCGCCAGCACCAGACCGGTCAGCGTGTAAAGCAGGTTCAGTTTCACATAGGCGTAAAAGGCGCCAATCGCGACAAGGACAACCGGCACCATCATCGGCGTGATCAGCATCACAAAGGCCATGCGAATGAACTTAACGCCCGATGTATGCAGCCCATAAGCCGCGACAACCCCGATGGGTGTGGCCACCAGCATCGTCAAAAACGCCGCTTTCAGCGATGTCGCCGTGGCCGCCATCCATTCTGATGAGCTGAAATAAGCCTCGTACCACCGCAGCGACCACGTCCGTGGCGGAAACTCAAGATATTGCGACTCCGAGAAGGACATCGGGATCACGATCAATGTCGGCGTGACCAATAGCACCATGACAATAATCGCGAAGACATAAAGCCAAAGACGCTGGCCATGGGTCACTTGCGTCTCAGACGCCGGAGCGTTCAGCCATTCGCGCATCAGTGGCCACCCCCCGCAATCTTCTCAAGGTTCAAAAAGCGCGACGCGATCCAAAGGATGGCCACTGTCACCACCAAAAGCACCACGCCCAGCGCGCTGGCCGCCCCCCAGTTCACAAACAGCTCGATGTTCGAGACGATCTTCATAGACACCATGATCACCTTGCCGCCCCCCAGCACCGCAGGCGTCACGAAAAACCCGAGGCAGAGCACAAATACCATCAGCGCGCCCGCAAACAGCCCCGGCGTTGAAAGCGGAAAGAACACGGTCCAAAACGCCTTTTGCGGGCTGGCGCCAAGGTTTGACGCGGCCTTGATATAGTCCCGGTCGATCGCCTTCATGGCATTGTAGACCGGCAAGATCAGAAACGGCAGCATGATATGGACCATACCGATCAGCGTGCCGGTCATGTTGTGCACCATCTTGACCGGTTCTTCCCAAAACCCCAGCGAGATAGCCCAGTCGTTGACCAATCCTTGTTTTTGCAACAACACCAGCCAGGCATAGGTGCGCACCAGAAGTGACGTCCAGAACGGCAAAAGCACTGTGATCATGCACAGGTTTGCCAGGCGGCTCGGCAGTTGCGCCATGAAATAGGCCAGCGGATAGCCGATAAGAATGCACAAACCCGTAGTCAGCAGGCTGACCTGAAATGTGGTGATAAATATCCGAGAGTAGGATTTCCGGCTCAGCATTCGTTCATAGTTCTCAAGCGAAAACTGCCCCTCGGCCCCGATGAAAGACAGGTAGAACAGCCACCCGACAGGGATGACCAGAATGACCAGCACCAATAGCAGCGCGGGCGAGGCGAGGCCGAAGAGCCTAAGCCGCTCCAATCGTGCGTCTTGTCGCAGCCCGACTGCATTTGCGCCCACGTTCATCTCAGGCGTCCCCGCCGTCGATCAAAACCGTATCGGCTGCATCAAGCGACAGCGACACCGGTTCACCAACCTTCGGCAGGCTGGAAATCGTGCCTTCGCGGATCGCACCGCGCAGGCTGATCTCTGATCCGTCCTCAAGGCGCGCATACATCAGGTAACTGTCGCCTTGATAGACGATCTCTGATGCCGTGGCTTTGAATGCGTTGGACGGCCCGTCGCTTTTGATCAGCCGCAAGCGTTCGGGGCGCATCATCAGCAAAAGCGTGCTTGCATCGGGCACGGGGCGCGACAGCTTCAGGGCCATGTCACCATACATGATCTGGTCGCCTTTGCGCGTGACCGGCAGAAATGTGGAATCGCCGATAAAGTCGGCCACAAAACGGTTCGCGGGCTGATCGTATAGCTGTTGCGGCGTAGCAAGTTGCATGATCTTTCCGTGGTTCACCACAGCAATGCGGTCCGACATTGTCAGCGCCTCGCGCTGATCATGGGTCACATAGACGGTGGTGATACCCAGTTTGTCATGCAGGTGGCGCAGTTCAATCTGCATCCGGTCGCGCAGCTTTTTATCCAGCGCGGACAAAGGTTCATCCATCAGCAAGATACGTGGCTCAAACACGATGGCGCGCGCAAGGGCGACGCGCTGTTTCTGTCCGCCCGACAACTGGTCAATGCGCCGGTCGCCGTAGCCCCCCAATTGAACCGTCTCAAGCGCTCGCTCAATCCGGGCAGCCGCTTCGGGTTTCGGTACTTTGCGCAGACGCAGCGGGTAACCGACGTTCCCAGCAACCGTCATATGCGGAAACAGCGCATAGTTTTGAAAAACCATTCCCACATCGCGCAGATGCGGCGCCGTGCGGATCACCTCGGTCTCGCCAAACTGCAAACTGCCGCTATCGGGGCGGGTAAATCCTGCCAGCACCATCAAAAGCGTGGTCTTGCCAGAGCCCGACGGCCCGAGAAGCGTCAGGAACTCACCGCTTTTCACCTCAAGCGACACATCGTCGAGGGCGTGCACTTTGCCATAAGTTTTGGTGACGTTCTGCACGGTGATCGGCAAAGCGCTGGTCTTTTGGTCAGTCAAATCAGATTTCCCTTCATCGTCGCCACGGGCCAGTCCACCGGCCCGTGGTTTTATTGATCCAGGCGCTGGATTACTCAGTCAGCATTTCCTGGTACATCTCATCCGCGATGGTTTCCCACTTCGCGTACCACTCAAGAGAAATCGGCAGTTGCAATGCTGCGTTTGCGGGGGATGAAGGCAACATGGCCGCCGTTGCCGCATCAATTTCGCCCGTATCATAGGCGGCTTTGTTGGTGGGGCCGTAGGTGATGTATTTGGGCAGATCGTCTTGATATTCCGCCTTTGAGATTTCCGCGAGGAACGCCATCGCCGTATCTTTGTTCGGCGCCCCTTTGGGGATTGCAAAGCAGTCATAGTCCAACAGCGCCTGATTGAAGCTGTATTTGACCATGGCACCGTCTTTGGCGGCATTGTCAAAACGCCCGTTCCAGCCGGTGGTCATGTCAACCTCACCGTCCTTCATCAGCTGCGCCTGCTGCGCGCCCGATGACCAGAAGACATCGATATTCGGCTTCAGCTCACGGATCTTGTCCAAAGCCCGCTCAATCCCTTCTTCGCTATCCAGCACCGCATAGACATCTTCCGCGGCCACGCCGTCAGCCATCAAAGCAGGCTCCAATGCGCCAGCAACCTTGTTGCGATAGGCGCGTTTGCCGGGGAACTTTTCGACATCCCAGAAGTCTGCCCAGCTTTGCGGACCGGCATCGCCGTAGGTGCTGGTATTCCACGCATAGACGGTCGAGAACACATCCCCCCCGACACAAAATTCGGATTTCAGCGTCGGGTAGAAGGTTGAGACGTCGATGATGTCATAATCCAGCGGTTCCAGCAGACCTTCGGCACCCGCGCGTGCGGCGGACCCTGAGCCACTGGCAACGATGTCCAACGTGACGGCACCCGAGGTCACCTGCAGCCGTACATCGGACATACCGCCATAGGTTTCTTCTTTGACCACAATGCCGGTGGCCGCCGAGGCAGGCACAAACAGCGCCTTGCTTTGCGCTTCTTGATACGAGCCACCCCAAGATGCGATCGTTACCGATTTATCTTGCGCCATTGCAGCTGTGCTTAACAGTGCGGCGACCAGCGTCAGACCATATGATTTCTTCATGTCTATCCTCCTTGGTGTTGAACATGCACCGCCCCGAAAGGCAGCATCCCTTTTCGCCTGTTTTCTTTGACCGGA
Organism: Albidovulum sp.; assembly: GCA_049646285.1. Classification (GTDB taxonomy): domain Bacteria; phylum Pseudomonadota; class Alphaproteobacteria; order Rhodobacterales; family Rhodobacteraceae; genus Albidovulum. The sequence goes on from JBARVN010000054.1 coordinate 14,103, forward strand.
CGGATCGGCGGCTATGCCCCCCGGCTCATTGTCTCATCGGGCGGCTGCGGCCCTTTCATATTGCACCCTGTCTTGGCGTCGGTACCAAGCAACGGTGGCGGGCAGAAACCACGGGTTGCCGGTGTAGAAAGGGCGTGTGGGGTTGGGCAGGCCGTCAAAGGCTGTCTGCCCTTCGGCAAGGCCAAGCACCTTTTGACCCAACCTCATCCCCAGATAGCTGGCCATCGACACCCCAGACCCACAATAGCCCATGGCATAATGCACGCCGTCATGGATGCCGGTATGGGCCAGCTCATCAAAGGTGTAAGCCACATGGCCCATCCATGAATGGGTCACCTGATAGTCTGACAGTTGCGGAAAGATGCGGCACATATCTGCAAAAAGCTTGGGCCCGCTGATTTTTGTGTCGGTTTCCTTGGCCGAAACGCGCCCTCCGAACAGAACCCGCTGCCCATCCGGAGACGCACGGTAGTAATAGACAACCTTGCAGGTGTCGCTGGCGATCCGGTCGGTCGGGAAAAGCTCGGCCATCAGGTCCTTGGGCAAAGGTTCCGTGGCAATGATATAGCTGCCAATTGGAATGACGCGGCGCTGCAACCAAGGGGTCAGACCGGTTGTGTAGCCATTGGTGGCGACGATCACATCGCGCGCGCGCACCCGCCCTTTTTCAGTGCTCAGAACAAAGCCGCTGCTGTCGCGCTGAATTGCCGTGACCGCACAATGACCCTGTATTTGTGCGCCCGCCGCAATCGCCCGTGAAAGCAGCCCCCGGTGATACTTTGCCGGATCAACAGAGGCGTGGCGCGCAAAAACGACACCGCCGTGGTAGACATCTGACCCAAGTTCGCGGCGCTGCTCGGCTTTGGGAACAGCAAAGGCTTCAATGCCCTCGGTCCGACGCTGTGTTTCGCTATCACGGGCCAGGTCTTCATAGTGGCCCGGCGTATGGGCTGCGTGGTAGCGTCCGCATTGGCGAAAGTCGCAATCGATCCCTTCTTGGCCAACAAAACTGCCGATCCAGTCAAGAGCGTGTTCACCTTCCTTGCGGATCGCGCGCGCACGTTCACGACCAAACCGCCGCGTGAGTTTTTCCAGCGACGGTTTGATACTCGTGCTGATTTGTCCGCCATTGCGTGTGCTGCACCCAAAACCGGGGTCTTGCGCATCCACCACAAGGGTTGAGCGCCCGCCGCGCGCGGTCTCTATCGCGGCGTTCAGCCCGGTATAGCCTGACCCGACAATAACGACATCCACATGTGCAGGCAGCCCGTCCGCCAACACCGGCGGGGCGGGCAAGCCGTCAAGCCAATAGGCACTGTCTTTACAATCAGCCGCCAAAGCGCTTTGCGCTGACATGCACGACGCCCCCCAAAATCAATCGTCCGCGGATCACACCAACCCCGCGATCACGCAAAGTGGTATGGCCAATTCTCATATTGACGGTAGGAAGGTGTTTTGATTAAATCAATTTAATATATGTTATCTCTGTATTCGATCCACTTATACCCCTTGCCAATGCTCTGACCCATGCAACTAAAGCTGCGCCATCTTGAGGTTTTCAATGCCCTGCTGGAAGCGGGGTCAGTTTCGCGTGCGGCCGAGCGACTGAACCTGACGCAACCTGCCGTCAGTATTGCGCTAAGCAATCTTGAAGCAGATCTGGGGTTTCGGCTTTTTCACCGCGAACGCGGTTTCTTTGCCCCAACCAATGAAGCCATGCTGCTGCACACGGAAGTTGCCCAAGGTCTGCGCGCCATCTCACGGGTGGAACAGCGCGCCACCGATATCCGCTCAGGCGCGACCGGCGGGGTCAGCATCGCCACCAACGGGGCCTTGGCGATCAACTTTCTGCCAAAACTTTTGGCAGAGTTTCAGCGGCTAAATCCCAACATTACGGTAGATATCCGCGTGCACTCATCGCGCCAGATCGCCTCTTGGGTCTCGGCATGCCAAATCGATATAGGACTGATAGATCCACCGGTGCCGGTGGCGGGGTTGGAGTCTGAGCTGTTCAAGCTCGAATGTGTCTGTGTCATGCGCAAGGACGACCCTCTGGCGGCGCTTGAAACGATCACACCCCAAACGCTTGCGGGTCGCTCGGTCATCGGCATTACCGGTGATCATGTGGTAGACCGGCAGTTGGAAACCTTGCTGTCGGAAACTGGCATCGCCGTGAAACGCACCACGACCAGCTATTTCTTCGCCATCGCGCGCAATCTTGTCGCCGCAGGCACGGATATCGCGATCATTGACCCGATTAACGGCAAGGCCGATTTGTCGGACGGCGTTATCTGGCGCCCGTTCGCGCCCCGGATCGACCATCATCTGGCGATCATCACCGCCAAAGGCCAGCCGCTTGGTCAGGCTGCGACAGACATCCACGCCCGCATCCGCGAGGGCCTGAGTGTGGCGCTTCAATGACCGCAGACACCCGCACCGGGCCTGTGCCAGATGCGGCACCGCTTCACGCCTTGCTGGCATCCGCCCGCACAGCTTTTGGCCTGCATGACAGTGACATCGCACGACGGGCCTGCGAAATCTTGCGCGCGCATTTATTGTCCAAGCCGGTTTTACCGCCCGCCACCGTGCCCCCCTGTCGTCATCTGAACCGGATAGTCGGGGCTGCGCCGGGCGGGATATTGGCAGCGCTTGGCCCCTGTGCGCAGCAATTGCATTGGCGACGCCCAGGCTTTGGCAAGCTGCCCGCCCGTGTTGCTGATCATATGGCGGTGGTGGAACTGATCGGCCCCGACGGCATGTTGCCCGACTCTGCGCTGCGCTTTGGTCTGTTGCTGCAAGAGGCCAGATTGCAGTACCCGTGGCACAGGCATGCGGCCGAAGAACTGTATCTTGTCCTGAGTGGCCGGGCGGATTGGGCGGTTGATAATCAACCTGCCACGCCCCGTGCACCGGGAACCTTCATTCACCACCAGCCCAATCAACCCCATGCCATGATGACGGCAGACGAACCACTGCTCGCGGCATGGGTCTGGACCGGCGATATCGGGGCGCAAACCTATGCGGTTTAACGCCCACCATTCCCATTCACTTCAGGAGAGCTACGCATGATCGACTTGAAAACATTTGAAAATCTGGCCGGAACCCCGGTGGGCAGCTTTGCCCCGAAACCCACCACTCTGACCCCCGGTCAAACAGAAGCTGCGGCAGAGCTCTGGGCCTCAGATGACGGACGAACCAGCATCGGTGTGTGGGAATGTACGCCCGGCACCTTCACCGCTGATCGCAGCGCAGGTGCTGAGTATTGTCACATCATCTCAGGCTCGGCTTCGGTGCAAAATCAAGACGGCAGCGCCATGCGTTCTATTGGCCCCGGGGATCTATTGGTTCTGCCCTTGGGGTGGAAAGGCCAGTGGACCATTCATGAGCACATTAAAAAGCTTTATGTGATCAACGCCGCATAGTCCGGCTAGAACGGCCAACACTTAACGGGTGAGCGCTTTGCCAAGTCTTGGCAGGCTTGCCCGCTTCAACAAGGCGCGCAGCGGTTGTGGTTGGCCTGAAAGGCGTTCGGCTTCGGCACGGACCGCTTCAACCACTTGGGCAACTTTGTCTGGCGCATCTTGCCAGAAGTCCAGCAAGAGCCGGTCAGGATCTTCGCGCCGTATCCCTTCTTCGGCCAGTGTGTGGCGTGGAAAATCCGCCGCGTTAAAGGTGATGATCAGATCCGCGTGTCCGCCAATAGCCGCGGCCAGAACATGGACATCATTGGGATCAGGCAACCAGAGCCGCGCGACAATCCCTTTATGCACCGGCACGGATGCGTGCGGAAACGCCACGCGCAGGCGCGCAACCTCGCCGCGTGCGACCAGTTCGGCACCCGGGCCAAGCTTGACCGTGGCGCGCGCCCATTCTTCCAAGATGCGGTCTGACCAAAGCGGCGTGTATAGCCCGGCCTTCGCCGCACCGATCAGGATTTCCCTTAGAACCGTGGGGTAAAGAACACAGGCATCCAGAACCGCCTTCATCAATCCAACCGGAAAAACAGCGCCTTGAGATAGCCGGTTTCGGCCAACTGGGGCAGTTGCGGATGATCGGGGCCAGCAAAGCCAGTATGCAACATCTGCCCGCGCCGCCCGCCGCGCCCAATACCACGCGCTGACGCATTGCGAAACTGCGTCAGATCAACGGCGTGGGAACACGAACACACCACCAGATAGCCGCCCGGCGCGACCAGAGGGGCCGCCAGCTTTGCAACCCGCTCATAAGCGCGCAGTCCTGCGGGTGCTGCGGTTTTCGTCGGTGCAAATGCGGGCGGATCGCAAATGATCAGATCATAGGTGGCCCCTTCGACCGCCAAGGCTTCCATCACCGCGAAAGCGTCGCCCTTGCGGGTGGCGAAACGCGCCCCTTGGCCCGAGGCGGCTGCGCCTTCCTCGGCCAAGGCAAGGGCTGTGGCAGAGGCGTCGACGGCCAGTGCCTGCGCGGCGCCCGCCGCAAGGGCTGCAAGCGAAAAGCCGCCCACATGCGCGAAGACATCAAGCACTTTTGCCCCTTTGGCCAGCCGGGCCGCAAAGGCATGGTTCGGGCGCTGATCAAAAAAGAGACCGGTTTTCTGACCGCCAAGAAGATCGGCCATATAGGTGGCCCCATTCATTGGCACCTGCAGCGGCGCGTCCAGCGCGCCCTTCAAGACCACCGTCTCTTCGCTCAGGCCTTCAAGCGTACGTGACCGGCCGGTGGCGTTTTTTACGATGGTGGTGACACCCGTGACATCGGCAAGGGCTGCGGCCAGATCATCGATCATCACCTCGGCCCAGGCGGCATTGGGCTGGATCACGGCAGCATCGCCGTAGCGGTCGATGATAACGCCGGGCAACATATCCGCCTCGGCATGAACCAGTCTGTAAAAGGGCTGGTCATAAAGACGCGCGCGAAGATCCAGTGCCCGTGCAAGCCGTGCAGCAATCCATTCCCGGTTGATCACCGCTTCGGGGTCACGGTCGAGCATCCGCGCGATGATTTTTGAGGCCGGATTGACGGTGACAAGCCCCATGGGGCGTCGGTCATGATCCTCGAGCACCGCAATCGTGCCCGCGCTCATGGCTTGGGTGCGCCGGTCTGTCACCAGCTCATCTGCATAGACCCATGGGAAACCATGGCGAAGTGCGCGGGCCTCGGCCTTGGGGCGAAGACGGACAATGGGCAGCGTATCGGTCATGGTCTGGGGCTCCGGCGATCAGGGGTTGTCTTCCCCTCTAATCGCTGTGAGCGCCGGGCGGAAGGGCGCGCGGACACAGGACCTAAAGAAATGGCTCTGAACCGCGCCTTAGATTTCCGGAATTTTGGTCAGTGTGCGGCGCGACGGGCCAAAAGGCGCGGTGCCGTAGCCAGTTTGCGTAATCCTCGCCCAGCGGCGCGTATCATGTCTGCCAGTGCTTCTGACCGCAATTGGTGGGCCCGTCGCAGGTAGTCCTGGCGTTGGTCAAACGTGGGGGATTTCGTGTCAATTATCTGTGTCATGATCGGCTCCTTACGGTACAACTGCACTCTAAGTAGGCCGTGCTGCAGTGCCGCACTACCGACAGTTGGAGAACTCCGCCATGCAGAACGCGCATGCCCAGCAAACTGGCCTTTTCAGAATAATTCTGATGTTGTTAGCGCTAACAGATCATGCTATTCCCACTGCGCCGTCCTAAACTCCACCCGTCCGTCCGCCCAGGAGCATGTGAATGACCATTAAACCCCGCCTTGCCGAGATTACCGCACGGATTGTGGAGCGGTCTGCGCCAACCCGAACCCCCTATCTGGAGCGGATCCGCAGCGCCGGGGACGAAGGCCCTGCCCGCGCCCATCTGAGCTGCGGTAACCAAGCGCATGCCTATGCGGCAATGGGCGCCGATAAGGACGCATTGGCCGCGGCGCGCGCGCCCAATATCGGGGTGGTAACCGCTTACAATGACATGCTTTCTGCCCACCAACCCTATGAGCAGTACCCGGATATGATCCGAAACGCTGCGCGCAAGGCCGGGGCAACAGCGCAGGTGGCGGGCGGCGTGCCTGCGATGTGCGACGGCGTCACCCAAGGGCGCGCCGGGATGGAGCTGTCGCTTTTTTCCCGCGATGTGATCGCGCTTTCGGCAGGTGTGGCCCTGAGCCATAACTGCTTTGATGCAGCACTTTTCCTGGGTGTCTGCGATAAGATCGTGCCGGGGCTGGTCATGGCGGCCGCGACCTTTGGCCATATCCCGGCGGTTTTTGTCCCCGCAGGCCCCATGGTCTCGGGCCTGCCAAATGACGAAAAGTCAAAGATCCGCAACCGTTTCGCGACAGGTGAGATCGGACGAGAAGAACTGATGAAGGCCGAGATGTCTGCCTATCACGGACCGGGCACCTGCACCTTTTACGGCACTGCAAATACCAATCAGATGCTGATGGAATTCATGGGGCTGCAATTGCCGGGTGCCAGTTTCGTCAATCCCGGCACACCGCTGCGCCATGCCCTCAGCGAAGCCGCTGTGACACGGGCCGCTGACATTACCGCCCTTGGGTCAGATTACCGGCCCGCTGGCGAGGTTCTGGACGAACGTGCCTTCGTCAACGGCATGGTCGGATTGATGGCCACAGGCGGATCAACCAATCTGGTGCTGCACCTGCCCGCGATGGCCCGTGCCGCCGGGATCATCCTGACGCTCGAAGACTTTGCCGACATCGCGGCTTTGGTGCCGCTGATGGCCAAGGTCTATCCAAACGGGCTGGCGGATGTGAACCATTTCCATGCGGCGGGCGGGCTTGCCTTCATGATCCGTGATTTGCTGGATGCGGGGCTTTTGCATGAAGATGTCAAAACCGTCGCAGGCGACGGCCTGGCGCTCTATGCCTCTGAACCCACCCTGATCGATGGCAGCTTTGGCTACCGCGCGGGCCCCACGCAAAGTCTCAATGACAAGATCCTGCGCCCGTCTGCCGACCCCTTCCAAGCGGAAGGCGGGTTGAAGCAACTCAGTGGTTCGCTCGGGCAAGGCGTGATCAAGATCTCGGCGGTGGCACCCGAACATCGGCTGGTCGAAGCCCCGGCACGGATATTTACCCGGCAAGAAGATGTGAAAGCCGCGTTTCAGCGCGATGAATTTACGTCCGACACCGTGGTCGTGGTGCGCTTTCAAGGACCACGCGCCAACGGCATGCCCGAACTGCACTCACTCACCCCGATCTTGTCTATTTTGCTTGGGCGCGGGCTGAAAGTGGCGCTGGTGACAGACGGGCGCATGTCCGGGGCCAGCGGCAAGGTTCCAGCGGCCATTCATGTCAGCCCCGAAGCGGCCTGCGGTGGTCCGCTGGCGCAACTGCGCGACGGCGACATCGTGCGGCTGGACGCCGAGGCAGGCATTCTCACCACACCCGGCACCGATCTGTCCGCCCGCCCCGCCGTTGTGCCTGACCTCAGCGATAGCCACTTCGGAACGGGGCGCGAGCTTTTTGAGACGTTCCGGCAAATGGCCGGGCCCGCAACCGAAGGGGCCTGTGCAATTCTGTAGAGCCGCGCCAAAGCCGCCTGAGTTACATACTGACGCCGACTGAAAGGACATGTTGATGACCCCCGCAGAGCAAAGCCGTCACGCCGCAGAGATCTGCGCACTGGCCCCGGTGGTGCCGGTGCTTGTGATCGACGCTGTGACTGACGCCGCCCCTTTGGCGCGGGCGCTGGTCGCAGGCGGATTACCAGCCCTTGAGGTGACGCTGCGAACGCCTGCCGCCCTTGATGCGATCCGCGCCATGGCAGAGGTGCCCGGAGGGGTTGTTGGCGCAGGCACGCTGCTTACGCCCGCTGATGTGAAAGCGGCCAAGGCCGCAGGCGCAAAATTCGGCGTGTCGCCGGGTGCAACCGAACGGCTGCTCAAGGCATGCGAAGACGAAGGCTTGCCGCTTTTGCCCGGGGCTGCGACGGCCAGCGAAGTGATGTGGCTTTTGGAGCAGGGCTACACCGTGCAAAAGTTCTTTCCCGCCGAAGCGTCAGGTGGCGCCCCGGCCCTGGCCGCAATTGGTGCGCCGATCCCACAAGTTCGGTTCTGTCCGACAGGGGGTGTCAGCCCCGGCAATGTCAGAGATTACCTGAAACTGGCCAATGTGTTATGCGTGGGTGGCAGTTGGGTGGCACCAAAAGCCATGGTCGCGGCCAAAGACTGGTTCGGGATCGAGGCGCTTGCACGCACCGCCTGTGCCTTGAAATCCTAAAACGTTTCTCGAGCTACCCGATACATCCACCATCACTGAACGCCTTGAAATCCAAGTTTAAAGGCAGCGTTAAGTGATTCAAGACTATCCCAAAACGCTCTAGTCGCGGAACGCCCTGTCGCGGTGCGCAACCAAGGCCCGGCGGATCGCGTCGTTGGTACAGGCCGTCTCGCCGATCAAGACCCAAGCCACAACAAAAAGAGTGGCGACAACTTGAATGAACAGGCCAGGGCTTGCCACCATCGGCACGTCGTAGCCGGCCCCTGCGATGGCAAGCAATGCAGTCCCCGTCAAGGATGTGCCCGCCAGTGAGAATACCAGTGCGTAGCGCAATCGGTGGCGGCGCAGTTCAAGCAACGCCTCGACCGCGCGCATCCGTCCTTGGCCCGACTTGTGACTGGGCAGAGACGCCGCGCGCCCAACCGCCACGGCAAAGGCCGCGAACCCCAACGTCAGCAACACGATGGGCGCAAGCCCCGGAGCACTTTCCATAGAAAGTGTGCCCAAAACCAGCGCCAAAGCTGAGCCTGGGACGAAGTAAATCAAGAAGTGTCGCACAGAGGAAAAAATCTGCATTGTCAAAACACCCGAACCTTACCAATGCCCAATCATTGCCAGACTTCTGGGCGGGCGCATGGCGGTGCGAAGGAATTCGGACGGCAGAGATGCCGCAATTCGGCAAAATGGCTGCGTTCAGAACAAATTCAGCCTGATTTCGACACTATTATCCGTGATCGGGCCGCGCCAACCGCGCCATACGGCCGCCGCGCCTTGAAGGCTGGGCCGGGGCTGTGAGCCCCTCGGTCATGACGATGCTCATCGGATGGTCCGGTCGGTCAAGCGCGTAATGCGCGATCAAAACGCGCATCGCTTCGCGCGGGTCGGTGGTGCTGGCAATGCTCAACGCCCAGTCCAGAAAGATCGACCGGCATTCAGGCGCAGTGATCCCCTCGATCGCATAGCTTTCGCGGATCAGGCCTTTGGGGTCGGCCAATGACATTTCCATGATCTTCCTCGCCATACCACACCTGCCCGATCGCGTCTCTTGGCGTCAGGGCATCATACCCCGGCCAAGCTTTGCTGAACAATGACGTCAGTTCGGGTGACATGGCGTTCCATCTGCGACGCCATCCCGGCAAGATCCGACGCGCCTGTCTCACGCAAGAGGAACGCGCAGCCTCCGTCGCCTATCGTGGCCATATCCAGCGGCCGCTCGGTCATAAGCCGCGCAGCCGCTTGCAGCCGCCACAAGAAGCGGTAAGCAGACTGCAAATCCGCCTCTGCCGCGCGGTCAAGATAGCCCGCGGTCAGCCCCGCACGTAACTGCGCTTCGACCCGGTGGGCAGGCACGCCTGCCCTGAGCGCAAAACTCTGGGCCACAAGCTCGATATCTTGCAGACGCCCGGGCCCGACCTTGATCTCCCACTCCGAGGCCACTGGTTTTGCCGCAAATATCCGTTCGCGCATCTCTGCCACATCGGACAAGACCTTGGATGCTGGCCCTTTGGCCTTCAATATCTCAAGACGGATCGCCTCGACCTCATCTGCCAGAACCGCATCTCCGGCCACAGCGCGCGCCCGTGTCAGCGCCAGATGCTCCCATGTCCAGGCCTCGTCCATCTGATAGGATCGAAACGACTGGATCGCGGTTGCTACCGGGCCTTGCCGCCCCGAGGGGCGCAGGCGCATATCGACCTCATAAAGCCTGCCTTCTGCCATAGGTGCACTCAGGGCTGTGACCAGCATCTGTGTCAGACGCGCGTAGTAGGGACGTGCGCCCAGTGGGCGTGGCCCTTCCGATGCCTCGACGCCATCCGCATCATAGATTACGATCAGATCAAGGTCTGATGCTGCGTTCAACCGCTCGGCCCCAAGCGACCCCATCCCAACCACCACCGCCCCGCGCCCCGGACAAGGGCCATGCTTGGCTGCGAATTCGGCGACGCAAACCGGCCAGAGCGCTGCCAGAACCGCGCCCGCCAGATCCGCATATTCGCGCCCGGCCTGGCCCGCATCAATCAGCCCGCGCAGATGATGCACGCCGATACGGAAATGCCATTCCCGCGCCCAGATCCGCGCGCCCGCCAGCCGCGCCTCATAATCAGACAACTCAGCCAGCCGTGCGGCCAACATGGCGCGCAAGGCGCCCTCGCCCGGCCATGGGGCGAAGAAATCGCCGCCAATCACCGCATCCAGCACGGCTGCATTGCGCGACAGGTAGGCCGCCAAACCCGGCGCCGTTGCGCAGATGTCAACAATCAGCTCAATCAACTGGGGATTGGCCTCAAAAAGCGAGAATACCTGCACCCCGGCAGGCAGCCCCGCCAAAAACCCGTCGAATTGACGCAACGCCTCGGAAGGATTTGCGGCGCGCTCCAGCCGTGACAGGATTTCGGGCTCCACCCGCTTGAATATCGTCACAGCGCGTTGTGAACGCATCGCGGGATAGCCGCGCCAGCCGTCGATAACGGCGCGCGTCTCAGCGCTGATTTCCGGGCCTGCCTGTGCCTCACCGGGCGCAAAAAAACCCTCGGTCAACTCGGCCACCCGTGTCAGACGGTCCAGCAGCACACTGCGAAAACGGGCGCTGTCCCCTTCGCCGCACATGCGGGCGATGCGGTCAATGCCGTCGGGCGTGTTCGGCAGATCATGGGTCTGGGCGTCGGCCACCATCTGAATCCGGTGCTCTACCTCTCGGTGGGAGATATAGGCTGCCGTCAACTCGCTGGCGTCATCGGTCTCGACCCATCCTTTCGCGGCCAGTGCGGCCAACCCGCCAACTGTGTCACGCGCGCGCAGATCAGGATCACGGCCACCCGCGATCAGCTGTCGTGTCTGCGTAAAGAACTCAATCTCTCGGATACCGCCCTGCCCCAGCTTCATGTCATGGCCTTCGAGCACAAGCTTGCCGTGCAAGCCTTTGTGGCTGCGGATACGAAGACGCATGTCGTGGGCATCTTGAATGGCCGCGAAATCCAGATGTCTGCGCCAGACAAACGGGGTGAGCGTTGCCAAGAACCGTTCCCCTGCCGCCAGATCGCCGCCTGCCGCGCGCGCCTTGATAAAGGCCGCACGTTCCCAAGTGCGGCCTTGCGCTTCATAGTATTGCTCGGCCGCTGCCATCGATATGCAAACCGGGGTCACCGATGCATCCGGGCGCAGGCGTAAATCGGTACGAAACACATAGCCTCCGGCCGTCAGATCAGACAACATCGCGGTCATCCGGCGCACGACGCGGATGAACGAGGCGCGGGCTGCGTGCACATCATCCGCCTCAAACCGGCTTTCGTCGAACAGACAAATCAGGTCGATATCGGACGAGTAGTTCAGCTCACCCGCGCCCATCTTGCCCATGGCAATCGCCACCATACCGCCTGCATGGGCCTCATCTCCGGCTTGCGCGCCGGGCAATTTGCCACGTCGGATTTCATCCGCGACCAGTGCGCGCAATGATTGGTGTACAGCCGTATCGGCCAACTGTGTCAAGGCGCCGGTGACCGTTTCCAGCGGCCAGACCCCGCCCAGATCGGCCAGTCCCGCCAACAGTGCCACGCGCGCCTTGGCCTGACGCAGTGCGCCCCCAAGCGCGTCACTGCCCAGCACATCCAACCCGCCGAGCGTTTCGGCAAGTGCGGCTTCGGGTGTGGTTGCCAAGGTCTCTTCCAGCCAGGCCGCATCACGCTCCATCAGCCCGGCAAGATATGGGCTGCATCCGGCCGCACCGGCCAACAGATCGATCACCTCTGGTGCGAGGCTTGCAAACCTGCCACGCATCTCACCGGCGCGGTCAGGTTCATAGGGGATGGGGCAACGGGTCAGGCGTGATGCGAATGTCATGCGCAGACACTACCGTGCCCTTTAGCGCCGTCAACGACCCTTCCTGTCCCAACGGCAAAATGCCAAGGGCAAAGACATTGACGCTTTGGCATGAACGTGGCCTTTTGCGCGTCGCGATGGTTCTACGGCCGGGGTAAATTGGATGAGCAAAAGCTTAAAGCGTGTGACTGCCGCATTGAAGGCGGCAAAGATCGAGGTGGCGATCCTTGAGATCGCTGCCACCACCCGAACCGCCCAGCAAGCGGCCGATGCAGCGGGATGCGCACTGGATCAGATTGTCAAATCGATCATCTTTCAAGGCGAAGACACGGGCCAGATCATTCTTTTCCTGACCGCAGGTGGAAACCGCGTCGACCCCCAAAAGGCAAGCGATTTGGTCGATCAGCCACTTGGCAAAGCAGACGCCAACCGGGTCCGTTCCGAAACCGGCTTTGCCATCGGCGGCGTGTCCCCCATTGGCCATCTGACTCCGGTGGTCACTTACCTCGACCCGCGCTTGTTGGATTTCGACCGGGTTTGGGCAGCTGCAGGCACACCGCATCACATCTTCCCGATTGCACCGGCAACACTCTTGCAACTGACCAAGGCACAAGTTGCGGATTTTGTTGTGTGATACGATTAATGTAAATTTCTTTTACATACCCTCTTGACGGATCGGGCCAAACACCCAATCTATGGAATGTGAACGACATTTACATACCCGCAACGGAGGAACCCATTATGTCCACAATCACCGCCTGGCCCGGTCGGGCAGAATCCTGGCTTGATGATCGCGGCAAAGGTGCCTGGATCGCCGCCATGGTCCTTGGCTTTATCTTTGTCTGGCCGGTAGGCCTTGCCCTTCTTGCCTATATGATCTGGAGCAAACGCATGTTTTCAAAAAGCTGCGGCATGAGCCGCCATGACGCCCATTCCCATATGGCGCGGATGCATTCCCGCCGCGGCGGCTTTCGCACTTCGGGCAACACGGCCTTCGACTCCTACAAGGCCGACACACTGGACCGGCTTGAGCGCGAACAGCAAGAGTTTGAAACGTTCCTGAGCCGCCTGCGCGAAAGCAAGGACAAGGCTGAATTCGACCAATATCTGGATCAACGCGCACGCACCCCACGCGAGGACGACATCGAAACCCCCGATGCTGATCCAAAAGCGCCATTCGAAGGCCCAGAGCCCGGTCGTTACTGACCAATCCGCGAAAATATCACGAAAAGGCCCGGTATTTCCGGGCCTTTTGGCGTTTTTTAAGGGTTTGCAACTCAACACTTGGCTCACTTGCCTGTCCTTGCTAACGTCCCGCAAGAACAGAACTGTCACACTTACCCTTGGGGCATAAACACCGGCCATGCGTCATACTCTGCCCATAGCGCCACAATTCTATGTGACGGCTCCGCAGCCGTGCCCCTATCTTGATGGGCGCTCGGAACGCAAGCTGTTCACGGCGCTTCAAGGAGAGAACGCAGAAAAGCTGAATGACGCGCTGTCAAAACAAGGCTTCCGTCGGTCGCAAAATGTCTTGTACCGCCCCTCTTGCGCGGAATGCACGGCGTGTCTGTCGGCACGCATCCGGGTTGCCGATTTTGAACCGAATAGATCCCAGCGTCGCATACAACGCAAAAACAGCTACCTAAGGCGGGATGCAACCAGCCCATGGGCGACCGAAGATCAATATGCCCTGTTTCGCAGCTATCTCGACAGTCGCCACGCTGACGGTGGAATGGCGGATATGGATATCTTTGAATTCGCCGCGATGATCGAAGAAACCCCAGTTAAAAGCCGCGTCGTCGAATATTCGGCCGCACCCGAACCGGACGAACAGCGCAGACATCTGACGGCGGTGTGTTTGACCGATGTTCTAGATGATGGTCTGAGTCTGGTTTACAGCTTTTATGAGCCGAGCAAGGCCGGTGACAGCCTTGGCACCTATGTCATTCTTGATCACATCGAAATTGCCCGGCGCTCAAACCTGCCCTATGTTTATCTGGGCTATTGGGTGCCCGGCAGCCGAAAGATGGGCTACAAGGCCGGGTTCGCGGCTTTGGAGATCTACAAAAACGGGCGCTGGCAGGATATCGGCGATCCGGCTGACCATTCCTCGGCCACCCACCCTTTGTCGGTCGATCCTATCGCCGAACAGGTCGCGCGCATCGCTTTGCCCGAAGCCCGACCGACACGCCCGTGATATCGGGCCTTTGCGGTTCAACTTTGCAGTGGGCCAAACACGGGCGGCGGCAACCGAAATCTAATATCAAGCCACCATGCGTCAGCTGTCCCGACTGATCGTGCGCGCGCGTGAAATCGCGGCATCAAGACCCTTGGCAATCACCTGCTCAAGCCCCGCCGCCTCCATCGCCTGCAGGCCCGCAGCCGTGGTGCCCGCATAGTCGAGCATCGCGCGAACCTGATCGGCAGGGCTTTGGGGCGCGGTCCCCAAAATCTCGCCGCTGGCCAGAAAAAGCTGACGGATAGCGCGCTCGGCAATGGCCGGGGCGATGCCTGCGCCTGTGGCATGCCGGATCATACAATCGGCAAAGAGGGCGACAAACCCCGGCACCGGACCGGTCATTGCCGTGAAGTGGTCGATATGGGCTTCGCTGGTGATTTCATCGGTGAGCCCGCAGGCGGCAAAGATCGCCTCTGCGGTGGTCCGGTCGTCCGCCGTGACGCCGCCACCGGCCACCCACGGCGAATAGGCCCGCTGGTCAGATGCGGCAGGGCTGGACATCGCGCGGATAATCCTGCGCCCGCCCGTCAGACCGGCAAGCTCGGACAGCGTCACACCTGCCATAACCGAAATCAGCAGCCGATCCGGAGCGCTGATCGCGATCTGGCTTGCCTGCGCAGGGGGTACAGACAAAATCACCGTACCGCATGCCGCGACCAGAGCTTGATTGTCTGGGGTGATGCGCAAACCAGTCACATCGCGAAGGGCGTCAGCCCGACCCGATCGGCACCCGATCCAAAGCCGGCTGGGCATCACGACCCCGGCGCTCAGCATCCCACGGGCAATTGCGCTGCCCAATTGGCCATTGCCGCCAATGATCCCTACGTTTCCTACAAGTTCCATTGCCTTAACCCTTTCGCCCTTTGCCTTCCATCTGCCCGACACGCACATGTCACAACGCCGCAACCAGCATTGCCGCCAGCAATCCCATGCTCAAAGGCCCAAAAGGCGCGCTGACACAAGGACACACAGCAATATCAAAACTGTGCCGGAAAAGAAACTGGATGAGCATCACTTGCCCTTCGGTTTACCCTGTCCATTATGCGGCTCCTGCACAAGATCTGCGCGTTTTCCACACCGCGTCGCACCGGCGCGTCTGGACAGATGCGCGGTGCTCACCTATCTGACAAGGATCATGGCCGAGAAATCAGACCCGAATTACAAAGTGATCGCCGAAAACCGCAGGGCGCGGTTCGACTTCTTTATCGAAAGCGATTTAGAGGTCGGGATCATGCTGACCGGATCCGAGGTCAAATCCTTGCGCGTTGGTCAATCAAATATTGCCGACAGCTATGCCTCAGTCGAGGGCGGAGAGCTGTGGCTGATCAATGGCTATATTGCGCCCTACAAACAGGCAGGTGTCTTCGGGCACGAGGAACGCGCAAAGCGCAAACTATTGGTTTCAAAAAAGGAATTGTCGCGCCTATGGCATGCGGTCGGGCGCGAAGGCATGGCCCTTGTGCCCTTGGTGATGTATTTCAATCACCGGGGCCGCGTGAAGCTGAAAATCGGCCTCGGCAAGGGCAAAAAGCAAGCTGACAAGCGCGCGACAGACGCCAAGCGCGACTGGAACCGCCAAAAGGAACGGCTGCTGAAGCACGGCTGACCACGCCAAAACAATCCCACCGCGTTAACAATATTGTCGCGAAATCGTGAACGTGCCACACTCAGCCCTGTCTGACGGTAATGGGCCGGGCCGTTGGACCCGTGTGCAACGGTCCGACAGGAAGGAATTGGGTAAATGGAACAGCTGATTATCAGCCTCATCTCAGGTGCTGCCGGTGGTAACATCGTCGGCAAACTCATGAAAAATCTTGATCTGGGTCCGCTTGGCAACTCAATCGCCGGGATTGTGGGCGGTGGGCTTGGCAGTCAGATCCTTGGGGGTCTGTTTGGCGGTGGCGCCGGGGCGGCAGCCGGTCTGGATATCGGATCAATCATCTCCTCCGTGGCCTCGGGTGGCGTTGGCGGTGGCGTGCTGATGGCAATTGTCAGTGTTGTCAAAGGCATGATGGCAAAGAAATAAGAAACCTGCGGGGGCAGCCCGCTGCCCCCGCACCACGGCCCTTGCGTCTGCCTGCGCCGACCGCATAATTGCGCGCAGACAAAGAAGGGAACCTACATGGCTGAGGACGATCCAAAAACACTTGTGTCCACCGACTGGCTGGCCGCACATTTGAAGGACCCGGATCTGAGGATCCTTGACGCGTCTTGGTTCATGCCCGATACCGGGCGAAATGCGAAAGCCGAATATCAGGCCGCACATATTCCCGGCGCTCGGTTTTTTGACATTGATGAGATTGCTGACCACCGGTCAGACCTGCCCCATATGGCCCCACCCCCGGAAAAATTCGTCAGCAGAATGCGGGCGATGGGCGTCGGAGACGGACATCAGGTTGTGGTCTATGACGGATCGGGGCTGTTTTCGGCGGCTCGGGTCTGGTGGACATTCCGGCTGATGGGCAAAAAGGACGTGGCGGTGCTGGATGGCGGCTTGCCGAAATGGGTGGCCGAGGGGCGGCCCACCGAAGATATGGCGCCTGTTCTACGCGACCGCCACATCACCGTGCAGCGACAGGCGCATATGGTTAAAGACGTAACCCAAGTGGCCTCGGCTGCCAAACTTGGCGATTATCAGATCGTCGATGCCCGCGCCGCCACCCGATTTCGCGGCGATGAACCGGAACCGCGGGCGGGTCTTCGTGCAGGCCACATCCCAAACTCGATCAATGTACCGTTCCGCGCCGTCCTGAATGACGACGGCACCATGAAAACCTCCGCAGCCCTAAAGGCCGTTTTTGCGGATGCGGGTGTAGATCTTGGCAAGCCTGCGATCACCACCTGTGGCTCTGGCGTAACCGCCGCGATCCTCAGCCTTGCGATGGAACGGATCGGCAAACATGATCACGCGCTTTATGATGGGTCATGGGCGGAATGGGGCATGTACGGCGACCTGAAGGTCGCCACCGGGTAAAAAAGGGGCGAACACACACATGTTTGATCAGCTAAAGCCGCAACCTGCGGACACGATCTTGCAACTCATCGGCCAATTCAAAGCTGATCCACGCAAAGACAAAATCGACCTTGGCGTTGGGGTCTATAAGGACGCAACGGGCCTCACCCCAGTGATGCGCGCCGTCAAAGCTGCCGAACAAAAGCTGTGGCAGGTGGAGATCACCAAAACCTATACCGGCCTTGCCGGCGATCCGGCTTTCAACGCCGCTCTTGCCGGGCTGGTGCTTGGCGATAGCGTTGCGGCGGATCGGATCTCGTCGGTCGCAACACCCGGGGGCACCGGCGCTGTGCGTCAGGCGTTTGAGCTGATCCGCATGGCCTCGCCCGAGGCCACCGTTTGGGTGTCGGACCCCACATGGCCCAATCACCTTTCGATCCTGCGTTATCTGGGGATGCCAGTGCGCCTTTACCGCTATTTCGACGCCGAGAGCCGCGCCGTCGATTTCGCGGCGATGATGGCGGATCTTGGGGCGGCCAAGCCCGGTGACGTCGTCCTTTTGCACGGCTGCTGCCACAACCCGACGGGGGCCAACCTGACCGGGCCAGAATGGCAAGCGGTGGCCGCGCTTTTAGAAAAGACCGGGGCGGTCCCGATGATCGACATCGCCTATCAGGGCTTCGGCGACGGGCTGCAAGAAGATGCGGCTGGCGCAAGGCTGATTGCCACCCACCTGCCCGAAGTGTTGATTGCGGCGTCATGCTCAAAAAACTTCGGCATCTACCGCGAACGGACCGGCGCGCTGATTGCGCTGTCAAACCCGCCTCAACGGGACCAGACCCAAGCCACATTGGCCTTTCTAAACCGACAAAACTATTCCTTCCCGCCCGACCACGGCGCGCGGCTTGTCACCATGATCCTTGAGGATCCCGCATTGCGCGCCGACTGGCAGCGTGAGCTGGAAGAGGTACGACTTGGCATGCTTGGCTTGCGCACCGCTTTGGCGCATGAGCTGCAGGTGCTGTCCGGCTCCGACCGTTTCGGCTTTTTGGCGCAGCACCGGGGTATGTTCTCACGGCTTGGGGCCACACCTGAACAGGTCGAACGCCTGAAAACCGAACACGGGATCTACATGGTCGGCGACTCGCGGCTCAACATTGCCGGCCTGAATGCAAAGACGGTCCCAATCCTCGCGCGCGCAATCCTCAAGGTTGGCATCTGAGACCACCCAAAAGTGATGCTGCTTACCAATAAAAAGGCCCGGGCGATTGCCCGGGCCTTTTTACTTTCGCTCCTGGATCATCGCACCGAGAATTCCGGGTAGGCTTCCATCCCCAACTCAGCCCTGTCGAGCCCAAGGATTTCATCCTCTTCGCTAACACGGATGCCCATCACCGCCTTCAAGATCAGCCAGACAAGCGCCGATACGATGAAGGTAAAGGCACCAACGGATGCGATCGAAATGACCTGAACCGAAAGCGACGCATCACCATTGGTGATCACCACTGCAAGCGTGCCCCAGATGCCGCAGACAAGGTGTACAGGGATTGCGCCAACCACGTCATCGATCTTTAGCTTGTCAAGCATCGGCACCGCCAGAACCACAAGGATACCGCCCACTGCCCCGATCAGGGTCGCCGCCCCCAGGGATGGGGTTAGCGGCTCTGCCGTAATCGATACCAGCCCGGCCAAGGCACCGTTCAGCACCATCGTAAGGTCAGGCTTTTTGTAAAGCAGCTGCGTCAGGATCAGCGCGGCCAAAGCCCCACCCGCGGCGGCCGTGTTGGTGTTGGCGAAGATGCGGCTGATATCGGCCACATTGCCTGCGGTATCCATATAAAGCTGCGAGCCGCCGTTGAAGCCAAACCAGCCAAGCCACAGGATGAACATGCCCAATGTCGCCAAAGGCAGGTTGGCACCCGGCATCGGATGCACCCGGCCATCCTTGTATTTGCCGATACGTGGCCCAAGGATCAGCGCGCCTGCAAGGGCTGCCCAGCCCCCCACTGAATGCACAACGGTCGAGCCTGCGAAATCAAGAAAACCCATTTCATTCAGCCAACCGCCACCCCATTTCCAAGACGCCTGAATGGGGTAGATAAACCCGGTCAGAACGGCCGTGAAGGCCAGAAACGGCCAAAGCTTGATCCGCTCTGCCAACGCACCCGACACGATCGACGCGGTGGCCCCGCAAAACATCAGCTGGAAAAAGAAATCCGAGCCGACGGATGCATAAGTCAGGTCTGGCGCGGCCCCGGCAAGCCCAACAGGCTCCAACACCGTCGTTGAAAACGCCCCAAGCCAATTGGCGATCGTCCAACCATCACCGGGATACATCAGATTGTAGCCAACCGCGTAATAGGCCAATCCCGCCAGCGCAAAAAGCGATACGTTTTTCATCAACTGCATGGTGGTGTTCTTCTGGCGCACCAAGCCTGCTTCCAGCATGGCAAAGCCTGCGGCCATAAACATCACCAAAAACCCGGTAACAAGAAACATGAACGTGGTGAAAATAAACCCGATTTCGCCGTTTGGCGGGGTCAAATCGGCAGCCTCTTGGGCAAAGCTTGGGCAAGCCAACCCGGCACTCAGCACGGCAGCACCTGCGACGGTCCAGTATTTCGACATTTTAGGTTCCCCTTGTCCCATCCGCGTCAAAGCGCGTCTTCTTTGGTTTCGCCGGTCCGCACACGAACGGCATCTTGCAAATCCAGCACAAAAATCTTGCCATCCCCGATTTTGTCAGTGCGGGCCGTGCGCGCGATGGTGTCCACCACCGCATCGGCCAAGGCCGCACTGACTGCGATCTCCAGCTTGACTTTCGGCACGAAATTGACCGCGTATTCAGCGCCACGGTAGATTTCGGTGTGGCCGGATTGTGCGCCGAACCCTCTGATTTCACTGACCATCATCCCTCGGACACCAATCGAGGTCAGCGCTTCGCGCACCTCTTCAAGTTTGTAAGGTTTGATCGCCGCTATGATGTATTTCATGTCCCACTCCTCGGCTATCGACCCTGTCACGGGTCTCGTGGCCAAGCGGAGATGCTGCGATGCGGCATGACAAGCGCCCAGGCTCATCTAATGTGTGGCCCGCGCAAACTACGCACATTTTTTGCACAATCGGCCGTGCTCGCCACTTATTTAGGCACCGCACAAAAGGAAAGTTGACCGCATAGCGCTCCACATTCCGTGCATGACCATGTAGGATTGCCGCAAAACGAGCAGTCATCAGGTATCGGTACATGAGTAGATCTGGCGGTAAGAAACCTCCATTGGTCGCCGAAAGGCGGTTTTTCGCGGCTGCGCGCCCTAAGCCAAAACCCAAGGCCAAGGGCACGCGCCCTCGCAAAAAGGCCCGCACAGCCGCTTGGCCCGTGCGGATGGTGACCGGGCTGTTCAGGATGATCTGGCGCGTGATTTGGGGAATCGGCTGGCGGGTTTCGGCACTGGGCGCCATCGTGCTTGGCCTGGCCACGCTATATTTCTATGCGCAACTGCCGCCGCTTGAAACGCTGATCGATGCGCGCACCAAAGGCTCGGTCACAATGCTTGACCGCGATGGGCGCGTCTATGCTTGGCGCGGCGAGACGTTCGGCGGTCAGATCACAGCGAAAACCGTTTCGCCCCACCTGAAAAACGCGGTCGTCGCGACCGAAGATAAACGCTTTTACGGCCATTTTGGTATCTCTCCGCGCGGCATTGCCAGTGCTGTGCGCATCAACCTGCGCGAAGGGCGCGGACCGCTTGAAGGCAATGGCGGATCCACGATCACCCAGCAGGTAGCCAAGCTGATTTGCCTTGGCGTGCCCTATGATGCCAGCAAATGGAAAACCGAAGCAGATTACGAATCGGACTGCAGGGTTTCGTCGAAATGGCGCAAGTTGAAGGAAGTGCCATTCTCGTTTGCGATGGAGGCGAAATACGGCAAGGACAATGTGCTTACCCTCTATCTTAACCGTGCCTATCTGGGGGCCGGCGCACGCGGATTTGAAGCTGCAAGCCAACGCTATTTCGGTAAATCCGCGAATGAGGTCACACCGGCGCAATCCGCGATGCTGGCCGGGTTGCTAAAAGCGCCCACGCGTTATGCCCCCACCGGAAATCTTGAACGCGCCCAAGGGCGCGCGCAGGTGGTGTTGGGGCTGATGCAAGACCAGGGCTATCTGACCGACACACAGTACCGCGAAGCACTGGCCAACCCTGCCCGCCTGTCGGCCGCAGCGGAAGCGCGCGCAGGCGGATACTTTGCCGATTGGGTGATGGAAAGCGGGCCAGCTTTTCTGACCCAAGAGACAACCGAAGACGTGATCATCCGCACAACGCTGGATCAAGGCATCCAGAAAGCTGCCGAAGAAGCCTTGTCATTTGTCTTTGAAACCAAGGTCAAGTCAGGTTCCAAGGCGCAAGCCGCGATCATTATCATGTCGGCGGACGGCGCAGTACGCGCCATGGTGGGCGGACGCAAATCCCAGGTTTCCGGCGCGTTCAACCGCGCAACCCAAGCCCTGCGCCAGACCGGATCCACATTCAAACCGTTCGTCTATGCAGCCGCTCTGGATATGGGCTACACGATGAATTCTGTGGTCGAAGATGCGCCGATCACTGTGAACGTACCCGGCTCGGGCAGCTGGTCACCAAAGAACTATGACCCGGACTATCGCGGCTTTATCACCCTCACCGAAGCGCTGACCCATTCCGTCAATACCGCGACAGTTCGCGTCGGTCAGGCTGTGGGCATGGAGACGGTTCGAAAGGTTGCGGGGAACTTTGGCCTTTCGGCAGATCTGGCAGCAGGCCCGGCGCTGGTTCTTGGGGCGTCTGAATCGACGCTGCTGGAAATGACCGGCGCCTATGCCGGTATCTTGAATGGCGGCTCATCGGTCAAACCTTATGGGTTGATCGATCTGCGCATTCAGGGCGATGACGCGACCTTGATGGGGCAAGAAGGCGGTATGGGCGAGCGTGCCATTTCGCAACAGGCCGCACGCCAGCTGGTCTATATGATGACGCAGGTGGTTGAACGCGGAACCGGTCGCCGCGCCGCGCTGGATGGGCGCGAAGTGGCGGGCAAAACAGGCACCACGCAAGGGGCGCGTGACGCCTGGTTCATCGGCTTTACGGGTGACTATGTCACCGGCGTGTGGATGGGAAATGACGACAACACGCCCCTGACCGGCGTTACCGGCGGCGGCCTGCCTGCCGAAATCTGGCACGAAGTTATGGCGCGTGTGGAAGAAGGCTTGCCACCCACACCCTTGCCCATGATCCGCCCGAGTGAAGTGCCGGCTTCGGAATGGCCGGATCAAACGGCGGGCACGGAACCCTTGCTGCCGCCCGGCACAGGCCAACAACCCAAAACACAAAGCCGCGATCCCGCTGAAACCTTGTTGCTAAATATCCTTGGGGCAATTTTGGGCAAAAAGAACTGACGAGAAACACATCCAAGCCAGACCTGTTTTCAAGACACATATGTTGCCCCTTCCCAGGCAACCCATCGGATCAGGCGATGGCCGCATTGGTGTTGATCGCAAGCTGGCCATTGGCCCAAAGACGCAGCACTTTGTAAGCAATGATCGGGATGATCACGCTGGCCGCAACCAATGCCGCTGCCCCCGGCAACCGCCAGATACCGCCAACCGCCAGCCACAGGCTGGCTGTCGCGGCCAAGGGAAACGTGAAGGCCCCCCAAAGGGCCGAAAAGCCGGCCTTGGTCAGCCAGAAGATCCGCAAGACATACCAGGCCACAAAAAGGGCTGCGACACCGGCACAGCCCATGGACACAGCCTGCAGATCAAGCGCTGCGGCGACCAATCCCAATAGCGCCACCGGTGCAAGATGGATCACCACAAGCGGGCGCAGCGGCGGCGGTATATCTTCCTTGACCATCTGTTCCAGACTGATCGACCAAATGACCGCGGCCATAATGGCGGTTCCCAAAAAAAGCGAGAATGCCAGCGAATACATCTCAAGCCCGGTCGCCGCCAAGGCCCCAATGATGAAGCCGACGAAGTTCAGATGCCAGACGGGCGTAACACGACGTTGATCTGACGGACCAACCACAAACTGCGTGACCAGCAACACCACCAAAAAGACATGCGCACCCAAGGCGCCCTTCAACACCATCGCGGCCGTTGCGGCGCTGTAAGGCAGCAGCGTGATCGCCAGAAGATAAAGGCATAAGATCATGGTCCCGACACCGGCACGCCCCGGCAAACTGCGCAACTCTTCAAAGACCACCTTTGGGCGCCGCACGCATTTGGCCAGATAGGCCAAAAGCGCGAAGAGATAGATCAGGCTTGCAGCCCCAAGGATGATCTCGGACACGCTTGGCGGAATAGCATAGGCTTCCGAGACCCGGCGCCAGGCCAATCCCAGTCCAAAAAGCCCCATAATCGACGGGAACACTGCGGGTGGGACCCGTCTCAACAACCCTGTGCCTGAAGGCGCTGGTGCCTGCTCTGTCATCTGCTGCCTCATATTTTTTTCGAACTTTGCCTTGTACCCGTTGGAAATGCGAGAAAAATGGTGGTTTGGCGGCACAATTTTTCCCGCGACCTGCATCCGCCCGCTTTTCGCGCTTGCCAAGCGCTGCATCAAAGTTAGCTTGGCCGCGTGGATGGAGGGCAGAAAAATGGGCACACATGGTTATGACGGTGGACGATTGAACCTGCCTTTTGTGGGCATCGCTACATTTGGAAAACGCCCATACGCTGCGGATTGGAGCCAGCTTGATGCAGATGTCGCTATCCTTGGCGCGCCATATGACATGGGCACTCAATACCGCGCGGGCGCGCGTTTTGGCCCGCGCGCGGTGCGCGAGGCTTCGACACTGTTTTCATTTGGTCATGCCGGGGCTTACGACCATGAAGATGATACCACCTATCTGGGCGCCGATGTGCGCATCGTCGATATGGGCGATGCCGATATCGTGCACACAGATACCGAAACCAGCCACGCCAATATTGAGGCGGGTGTCCGTGCGGCCCTGAAGGCCGGTGCGTTGCCTGTGGTGATTGGCGGCGATCACTCGGTCAATATCCCGTGCATCCGGGCGTTTGATGGCCAAGGACCGATCCACATATTGCAAATAGATGCGCATCTGGATTTCGTCGACGAACGACATGGGGTCCGTCATGGGCATGGCAACCCGATGCGGCGCGCGGCCGAAAAAACCTATGTAACCGGCCTGACGCAAATAGGCATTCGCAACGTGTCGTCTACCGCCAAAGAAGGCTATGAGGCGGCGCGCCAGATGGGGGCTGACATTTTGTCGGTACGGCAGGTGCGCGCCCTTGGACCAGACGGAATTCTGGCGCGCATCCCAAAAGGCGCGCGGCTTTATGTGACCATTGATATTGACGGGTTCTGCCCGTCTATCGCGCCCGGCACCGGTACGCCAAGCCATGGCGGCTTTCTGTATTATGAGGTGTTAGAGATCTTGCAAGGGGCGGCAAAGGCACATGAGATTGTCGGCATCGATCTGGTCGAAGTGGCGCCGGATTATGACCCAACCGGGTCAACCTCCATTCTGGCCGCGCAAATCCTTCTCAACTTCCTTGGTTTCATCTTCGCATCAAAGACCAGGGGATAAGGCACCGGCGATCAATTCGCTTGCCCGCCCCGGACCTGTGCCGCATTGAGGGCGGGCTTACGCGCCCTTCAGGATCACCACATGACCGCCACCATTCACCGCCCCTTCGCTGCTGCCATGTGGATGCTCGGCTCCATTGCCGGGTTTTCTGCTTTGGCAGTCTCGGGCCGGGAAATCGGTGCGACGCTCGATACGTTCGAGATGATGCTCTACCGCTCGCTTATCGGCGTGGTGATTGTGGTCGCCGCCGCGCAACTTTCGGGGCGTTGGTCAGAGATCAGCACCGACCGTCTGGGACAACACGCGCTGCGCAATCTCTTTCATTTCGCCGGGCAAAACCTGTGGCTGTACGCGCTGGCGCTGATCCCGATGGCCCAGCTTTTTGCGCTGGAGTTTTCCTATCCGATCATGGTGGCGCTGACCGCGCCGTTCTTTCTGGCCGAAAAACTGACGCGGGTGAAGCTGATGGCAGCGGCCATTGGCT
Source organism: Albidovulum sp. (assembly GCA_049646285.1). Taxonomy (GTDB): domain Bacteria; phylum Pseudomonadota; class Alphaproteobacteria; order Rhodobacterales; family Rhodobacteraceae; genus Albidovulum. The sequence continues at coordinate 39,384 of JBARVN010000054.1, forward strand.
TTGCAGGCATCCTCATCGTGGCGCGCCCCTTCGGGGCGGGCGGACTGTCCATCGGGCTGCTGTCAGCGCTGGCTTGTGCGGTCGGGTTCGCGGGCTCGGCCATTGTCACGAAACGGCTGACGCGCCATGTGTCGATTACGGGCATCTTGTTTTGGTTGGCTGTAATGCAATCGGCATTCGGGTTGATCTGTGCAGGCTATGACGGTCAGATCGCCTTGCCGTACGGCAGCACAATCGGCTGGATCTTGCTTATGGGAGGTGCCGGGCTTGGCGCCCATTTTTGTCTGACCAAAGCCCTGACACTTGCGCCCGCCTCGGTTGTAACCCCGGTTGATTTCTTGCGTCTGCCCTTGATCAGCATCATAGGAATGAGCTTTTACAGCGAGGATTTGGACATGTGGGTGCTTGTTGGTGGTGCCGTGATTTTCGCAGCGAACTGGATAAACATCCGTTCAGAGGCCAAGTACCGTAACGTCACAGTCGCAATCTAAGCAGCACCGACGCCACGTCATTAATTGACGAAAACACGATTCCGGGCTTAGGCTTGTCCCAGCAATAACAACAAAAATACACGCTAGGGATGAGGAAAAGCTATGAAGCGTATGATTATCGCGGCGGGAGCAGTTGCAACTTGCACCACAGCCGCATTTGCAGGCGGAATTGAGCGCTCGTCTCAATCCGTTGCACCGTTGTTCGAAGCCGGGAACTATTTTGAGTTCTCATTCGGCTCATTCAGCCCAAGCGTTAGCGGCGCGGGCGCGGGTCCATTCACAGGTACAGCAAGCGGCGATATGGCCACTTCATACCTTAGCTATTCATTCGCGTATAAGCGTGCGCTGAACGATAGATTGGATATGGCCATCATCGTTGATCAACCCATCGGGGCCGATGTTCAATATCCGGTTTCGGGGGCACCTTACCCCTTCGCGGGATCATATGCCGAAGTGCGGTCATTGGCCGTGACCGGGCTTTTGCGGTATAAGATGCCGTCCAACATCTCCGTCTATGGCGGTTTGAGAGTTGAAGCCGTCAAAGGAACCCTTGGCATCATCGCCCCGACGATCAACCCGGCATTCACGAATTACGGTCTGGTCGGTGATCAGGATATTGGTGTTGGCTACGTTGTCGGCGCGGCATGGGAAAAGCCTGAAATCGCAGCGCGTGTCGCTTTGACCTATAATTCAGCAATCGACCACACGCTGGACACATCAGAAACAGGTTTGGCCGCAGCTGCGATTCCTGGTCAAATGGACGTTGAAGTTCCACAATCGCTCAATCTCGAATTTCAGACTGGCATTGCAGCCAACACACTGCTCTTCGGTTCTATTCGCTGGGTCGATTGGACTGCCTTTAACATCACGCCCCCAACGCTGGGTTCCGCTGTGGTCAGCTATGACGATGATGTCATCACCTACAACCTTGGTATCGGCCGAAAGTTCAACGATCAGTGGGCTGGTGCCGTTACACTTGGATATGAAAAATCAGGTGGAACGCCGGTCGGAAACCTTGGCCCCACAGATGGGTACCGAAGCATTGGGGTTGCAGCGACCTACACGGTGGACAAGATGAAAATCACCGGTGGCGTCCGTTATGTTGATATCGGCGATGCGGTTACCACTATCGGGTCGAATTTTAACGACAACAGCGGCATTGGTGCAGGTATTCGTGTTGGCTTCAATTTCTGAACCACGCCGGCCTTGCTGACAATTTGCGTCCAAACGCCCTGCTCATTGGCAGGGCGTTTGTGTTTTAGGCTGCGGCTGGCGCCGGGCTGCAAGAAATGTCGTGAAATTTCCATGCGTTCCGGTTAGGCAGGCACAAAACCGGGATACGGGACGGCTCATATGATCTATCAAACGGCACAGGACTGGCGCGCAGCAGGGCAAAAGCGCGTGCTTTTGTTCGGCATGTCCGGGCTTGGCAAAACCCATGTCTCGAACCTGTTGCGGACCTCGGGCGACTGGTTCCACTACTCCGTCGATTACCGCATCGGCACCCGCTATATGGGCGAACACATCGCCGATAACTTCAAGCGTGAAGCAATGAAGGTGCCGTTGCTGCGCGATCTGTTGATGACAGATTCCGTGCATATCACGTCAAACATCACCTTCGACAATCTCGCGCCGCTTTCGACCTATTTGGGCAAGCCCGGCAACGCGGCCAAAGGCGGCTTGAGTTTTGACGAATATCAGACCCGGCAAGGCCAGCACAGGCGCGCCGAGATTTCATCGCTTCTGGACACGGCCCCTTTCATCGAGCGTGCGCAAACCCTTTATGGGTACGACAATTTCGTGTGTGACAGCGGTGGGTCCATTTGTGAGGTCGTGGATCCGTCGGACCCGTCTGACCCGGTTCTCACAGCCTTGTCATCATCGCTGCTTCTGGTCTGGATCAAAGGCAATGACGCGCATACCGATGAGCTGATCCGGCGCTTCGATCGGGCCCCGAAACCTATGTATTACCAGCCAGAGTTTCTGTTGACCTGCTGGAACGAATATCTGAGCCTTAACAAGCAACAAGAAGGCGACGTTGATCCGGATGCCTTCATCCGCTGGACCTATTCGCATGCGCTTGCGCATCGTCAGCCGCTCTATGAGGCGATGGCCGCAAACTGGGGCACCAGCATCGCCGCCGAAGACGTGGCCGCCATTCGGACACAAGGTGATTTCGAAGCCATTGTGGCCGAAGCCCTTGAGGCGCGCCGAAGATCAGCTTAATTCGGCTGCTCTAAAGGAGACGACACCCCATGCCGATCACGCTGCCTGAAACGCTGCCTGCCTATGACGTTTTGTCAAAAGAAGGCGTCATGGTGATGTCGCCGACCCGCGCGGCCAATCAAGACATCCGGCCATTGCGCATCGGGCTGTTGAACCTCATGCCGAAAAAGATCCAGACCGAAAACCAGTTCGCGCGGCTGATCGGGGCAACACCTTTGCAGATCGACCTGTCACTGATCCGCATGTCCGAACATCAAAGCAAAAACGCCGCCGCCGCACATATGGAGGAATTCTACCGCCCGTTTCAGGAGGTGAAGGATGAGAAGTTCGACGGGCTGATCATCACCGGCGCGCCGATTGAACATCTGAGCTTTGAGGATGTGACCTATTGGGACGAGCTGTGTGAAGTGATGGAGTGGACCCAGACCCATGTGCAGTCCACATTCGGTGTATGCTGGGGCGGCATGGCGATGATCAACCACTTCCACGGCGTCAAAAAGCATATGCTGGACCACAAGGCCTTTGGCTGTTTCCGCCATACCAACCGCATGCCCGCCTCGCCCTATTTGCGCGGATTTTCGGATGATTTCATCATCCCGGTCAGTCGCTGGACCGAGATGCGGCAAGCCGAGATTGACGCGGCCCCCGGCCTGCGGACATTGCTTGGCTCTGATGAAGTCGGGCCGTGTCTGATTGAAGATCAGAAGCACCGCGCGCTTTATATCTTCAACCATTTTGAATATGACAGCGGCACTCTGAAAGAAGAGTACGACCGCGATGTTGCGGCCGGAACCGCGATCAACGTGCCACAAAACTATTACCCCAATGACGATCCGGCCCAACCGCCGATGAATCGCTGGCGTAGCCACGCGCATTTGCTTTATGGCAACTGGATCAACGAAATCTATCAATCAACGCCCTATGACATTAACAGCATTGGGGAATAGGCTGATTTTGTTCACTCTTGTTTTGGTGCTTCTGGCAGGCGCCACGCTTTGGCGCGCCAGCCAACGCGCGCGGGCGGCCGAGGTGGCGTTTCCGCCGACGGGCCAGTTCGTCACCGTGGACGGCCTGCGCATCCACGCGGTTGTCGAGGGGAACGGCCCGGATCTGGTGCTGATCCACGGGGCCTCCGGCTCGGCGCGTGATATGGCCTTCGGCTTTCTGCCTGAGCTTGCCAAAACCTACCGCGTCATTGCTTTTGATCGGCCCGGTTTCGGGTGGTCTGAGGCTGGCGAAGCCGGGCAAAGCCTTGCCGCGCAAGCAAAGGTCTTGCAACATGCCGCCGCAGCCCTTGGCGCGAACACGCCCGTTGTGATGGGGCATTCCTATGGTGGATCTGTAGCCTTGGCATGGGCGCTTGAAGCGCCCGACAGTGTCGCTGCCCTTGTCACGCTATCGGCCCCCTCGCATCCCTGGAACACGCCGCTTGACCGGCTTTATCAGATCACCACCTTACCGGTTCTCGGCCCGATCGCGATTGCACTGATCTCGGCTTGGGTGCCGCAAGGGGCCATAGACACTGCGGTCGATGAGATTTTTGAACCGCAGATTGCCCCTTCCGGCTATGTCGAACATTTCGGCGCGGATATGACGTTGCGCCGCCCTACGTTTGCGCTCAACGCGCATCAACGCGCCGGGCTATTGGACGAAATCCGCGCGATGGTGCCGCGCTATGCGGCCTTGTCCTTGCCGATTGAGTCTGTCCACGGCACCGCTGACACCATCGTCTTTGATCAGATTCACGCCAAGATATTGGCCCAAGACGCACCCGATGTGATGCTGACCGCCCTGCCCGGTATCGGCCATATGCCGCACCATGTGGCCCGCCCGGAGGTGATCGCAGCCATCCACAGGGCGTTTGCACGCGCCAAGGCCGCCGGTCGATTGCGCTGACATAGGCAAATCGCCATACTGATGGCCAACATGATCCGGAGCACCACGATGACCAAGAAAACAGCCGCCGATGCCCCTGCTGCCATCCCCTTCGTCGGTGACATCACGGCATATCTTGAGGATGAAGCCCCGGACGCCATCCGCAAGGCGATCAAGGACGGCGGCAAGGATGATATCTTGTCCGACACCTACCCCTATGACCGGGAAATGAAGTCCAAGGACTATGAACAGCAGATGGAAAATCTGCAGGTGGAGCTGGTTAAGATGCTTCACGACCTGCGCGCCAAGGGCAAACGGCTTTGCGTACTGTTCGAAGGACGCGACGCGGCGGGCAAAGGGGGCGCGATTGAACGGATGCGCGAAAACCTGAACCCGCGCAACGCATATATCGTGGCGCTTTCCAAACCGTCAGACCGTGAGGCCAGCCAATGGTATTTTCAGCGGTATATCGACTGGCTGCCAGCCGCCGGTGAAGTCGCCTTGTTTGACCGCTCATGGTACAATCGCGGCGTGGTGGAACATGTGTTTGGCTTTTGCAAACCAGAACAGCGGGAGTTGTTCTTCCGCCAGCTTCCCGATTTTGAGAAGATGATGGTCGATGAAGGTATTGTCCTTGTCAAACTGTGGCTGAATGTCGGACGTGCCGAACAACTCAGACGGTTTCTCAAGCGCGAGAAGGATCCGTTGAAACAATGGAAGCTCAGCTGGGTTGATGTGGAAGGGCTGAAGAGGTGGGACGAATACACCGCCGCCATCACCGAAACGCTGGCGCGCACCCATACCGAACACGCGCCTTGGGCGGTGATCCGCGCCGATGACAAGCCTCGTGCCCGTATTGCCGCGATCCAGACTGTATTGAATGCGGTGGACTATGCCGGAAAGTCGGCCAAGGCCATTGGCAAGATCGACGACAAAATCTGTGGCGGGCCCGGGCTTTTGGATGCCTAAGCAGGGCTATCATCACGGCAACCTGCGTCAGGCCTTGATCGATGCAGCACTTAAGCTGATCGAGAAGCAAAGCCCACAAGGCTTCTCGCTGTCGGATGCCGCCAAATCGGCGGGGGTGACCCCAGCAGCAGTCTACCGGCATTTTGCCGGGCGCGATGAACTGATCGCCGAAATCGCCCGGCAGGGGTTCGAGATTTTCGCCGATCTGATGGATCACGCCTATAACGGCGGCAAGCCCACGGCACTGTCAGCGTTTGAGGCAACAGGGCGCGCCTACCTTGCCTTTGCGCGCAAGTTCCCCGGCCACTACATGGCGATGTTCGAAAGCGGCATCTCGCTGAACGCAAACCCGGATCTGGCGCGGGCGTCGGACCGTGCACGGATGGTATTCTCACGTGCGGCCGAAGCGCTTTCGCAACATATCCCTGTTGACAAGCGCCCGCCCGCCTCGATGTTCTCGGCCCATATCTGGGCAATGAGCCACGGCGTGGTCGAGCTTTATACCCGCGGTGCACCCGGTGCCCGCGCACCTTTTCCGCCCGAAGAGCTGTTGGAAACCGGTATCGGGATCTATCTGCGCGGGTTGGGGTTGGTGCCGCCAGACAACTGACGGAACGTGCCGCGCCTTGCGATAGCGGCCCGTTTCGGGCATGAGCCGGGCAACGGACACTGATTGTCTGAGGAGCAAAGAATGAACTACGGAAAGTCCGGCGCACCCAAAATGGGAAAACAAACGCGCGCGCATGCCGAACATAACGCCAAAGGATCACTGAAAAACCCCTTTGGCGCAATCACGGTCAAAGCCGATCTTTTGGCCCGCATGAAGGCCGCAGCAGAAGCCAAGAAATCAAGCGAAACCTGATCAAGCGGGGCTGCTTGATTTAGGACTACCCGGCAATATCGGAATGCCCGGTTTTGCCCTTGCGGTTCAACAGCCATCGGGATTACGGATGGGCGATGGAACCGTCGCTAAGCCTTCCTGACACTGATGCCCAAGCGCGCCGCAATGTGGCGGTGCTTGTCTTGGCACAAGCCATTCTTGGCGCACAAATGCCCATGCTTTTTATTGTGGGGGGATTGGCGGGCCAATCACTGGCCGAAAACCCCTGTTGGGCGACCTTGCCGATTTCGATGATCGTTCTGGGCTCAATGCTGACGGCAACCCCGATGTCGGCCCTGATGAGCCGCTTTGGGCGCCGTGCGGGGTTTTGGACGGGCACAATGGCCGGAGCTTTGGGGGCGGGCACCGGTGCGCTGGGGCTTTATCTTGGCTCCTTTCCGATTTTCCTTTTGGGATCATTACTGACCGGCATCTATATGTCTGCCCATGGATTTTACCGCTTTGCGGCGGCTGACACCGCTTCAGACGCGTTCAGGCCGAAGGCGATTTCATGGGTGATGGCGGGCGGTCTGGCCTCGGCCATCGTCGGTCCACAACTGGTGAAGATCACGGCCGAAGCGATGCCGATCCTGTTCATGGGCACCTATCTTGGGGTGATCGCCCTGAACCTGATTGGCTCGATCCTGTTTTTCTTTTTGGATATCCCCACACCGCGCGCGCGCGTGGCGGGTGATGCCGTTGGGCGCACACGCAGACAGATGCTGGCCGATCCGACGATCCGGGTGGCGATCATCTGTGCCATGGTCAGCTACGCCTTGATGAACCTTGTGATGACCTCCACACCTTTGGCGGTGGTTGGATGTGGCTTTAACAATGGCAACGCAGCGGATGTGGTGTCGGCCCATGTGCTGGCGATGTACATACCTTCGTTCTTTACCGGCCATCTGATCGCGCGCTTTGGGGCGCCCAGGATCATGGGGGCCGGGCTTGCCATTCTGGCCTGTGCCGGGCTTGTGGCGCTTTCCGGTGTGGCGCTTGGGCAATTTTACGCAGCGCTGATCTTGTTGGGGCTGGGTTGGAATTTCGGGTTCATCGGGGCAACCGCTTTGCTGGCCTCGGCCTATACACCCGAAGAAAAGGGCCGCATTCAGGGCATCAATGACCTGATCGTCTTTGGGGGCGTCACGGTTGCTTCGCTTGCCTCGGGCAGTTTGATGAATTGTTCGGGCACCAGCGTGATTGCAGGTTGGCATGCCGTCAATTTTGCAATGCTGCCCTTTCTGGTGCTTGCCGGAAGTGCACTGATCTGGTTGCTTCTAAGGCGCGAGGCCGCCTAGGCCGGACCTTTCATTCGTTTGGTGAAGGAACACACAGACATGACGCGCACCCCTGATCCGGCAAGACTGCATGCCATCTATGACCGGGAAGTTGCCCGATTTGCGGCCAGAACACCCAAATCTGCGATCTTGTCCAAGCGTGCGCATAGGGTGATGCCGGACGGTGTGCCGATGGCCTGGATGGCCGGTCTTCACCGCCACCCGGCGCTGTTTGTGACTGGCGGACAGGCAAGCGCGTTTCACGATGTAGACGGCAACACCTATGTCGACTTCAATCTGGCGGATCTGTCAAACACCGTGGGATATGGGGCGAATGCCGTAACGCGCCGCATGAGCGCGCAGGCCGAGCGCGGCATGCAGTTTTTGCTTCCCGGCGAAGATGCCGTGGCGGTGGCCGAAGCGCTGTCCCAGCGCACAGATCTGCCGTTCTGGCAATTCACCATCAGCGCGTCATCGGCAAATACCGAGGTGATCCGCATATCACGCGCCTATACGGGCCGCCAAAAAATCGTGATGTTCGACGGAAAGTACCACGGCCATATCGATGCGACCCTGGCATCCGGCGGTGCGCCCGGCGCCAATGATCCGGCGACACCCGAAGGGATGGGACTGTCGCCCAGCGCCCTGGCCGATGCGATCAACGTGCCCTTCAACGATCTGACCGCCCTTGAGACAGCGCTTGAAAGCGGCGACATCGCTTTGGTCATCGCCGAACCTGCTTTGACAAACTGCACCCTTGTGCTGCCTGACCCCGGGTTTCTGGACGCGGTCTGTCAGCTGGCGCGCAAATACGGCGCACTCGTCTGTCTTGACGAAACCCATACATGGCAGTTGGCCTATGGCGGTTTTGTACGCGCAGAAGCGCTGTCGCCCGACTTTGTCACGCTGGGCAAGGGATTGGGCAGTGCAACGCCGCTTGGTGCATATGGTATGACCGCCCCCCTGGGTGGCTTCGTTGAACGGCACCGGGATTTATACGACAGCCCCCAGCGCGGGCTTGCGATTGGTGGCACCACCTTTGGCAGCGCGCTGACCATGGCTGCGGCGCGCGCGATGCTGGAAGAAGTGGCCACCCCGGAGGCTTATGGCCGTATGTCGGCCCTTGGGGTCCGGCTGGCCGACGGTATCGACCGGGTCATCGCCGCGCATGATCTGCCGTGGCGCGCCTTTCGGTATGGCCCTCGGTCCGGCTTTTGCCAGACGCCCGCGCTTCCGCGCACCTATGATGAGGCATATCCCTCAATGGATATCGCATTCAGCGATGCGTTTCGGGTGTTCATGGCCAATCGCGGGATATGGGAGGCTATTTTTTCCGCAGGCCCGCAAGTGTCCTTTGCGCATTTGCCCGCTGACATTGATCTATATGTTGAGCTGGCTGGGGCGTTTATGGCCGAAGTTCTGGCCTGAGTGCACACCGGCCAACGGTCTACCAATACCCGCTGATCGCCCGCAGCATCAGGGCGGCCCCACGCCTATGCGGCTGATCGGGCAACCGCCCGTCCGCCACACGTTCCGGAACGCGCTGTGCTGCGTTCAGCCTGCCACGTGCTGACCAGCCGGGCCAAAGCACCGGGCGGATGCTTGCGGGTACGAGGTGCCTGGCGGCTCGGGCCTGGTCAATACGGCGAAGGCCCATCCCGGCAAGCTCGGCAATTGCCTTAAGCCCCGTATCGGGCAAGGGCTGCCGCCCGCGCGCCTGCAAGGCCGGAACCGCGTCGAACCAATTGGCCAGACCGGCGCCAAACGCAAAGTCGCGCAGTGCGGGTTCGGACGTGTCCGGCGCATCAAGGGTCAGGGCTGCGGCCCAGACCAGCCCCCCGGCGGTTGCGTCCAGATAGGTCTCAAGTGCTGCGCGGTCGGCAAAGGGATCGCGCCAGCAATCCCAGCGCCGCGCTTCGATCAGAGTGATCAGCGGCGCGCAGATCGACGGGTACGCCCGCACCAATGGCTGAAGTGCTGCGGCCACCTCGCCTTGTGGCGCTTTCCCCTCGGCCAGCCAGCCGATCTGATCCACCCACCACTGCAAACGCATCTCAGCGATCATCGGTTCGTCCGAAGCATAGGCGGCCCGCGCCACTTCAAGGTTCAGCGCATATAGCGGCCAAAGCCCGGTGCGCGTATCGGGGGGGGCTGCCATCGTGGCGGCGAACCGGTCCGGGTCCGCGTCTTCGATCATGCGTGCGCAAACGGTCAGGCTCACGCCGCCCCTGCCCCGTCGCGCACCAGCTTCCAGGTGATCGCCTCCAGCAGCGCCTCAAAACTTGCGTCCACAATGTTCGGGCTGACCCCAACGGTGGACCAGCGGCGGCCCTGACTGTCTTCGCTGTCGATGATGACGCGCGTCACAGCCTCGGTGCCGCCTTGGGTGATGCGCACCTTGAAATCCACCAGCCGCAGATCGGCAATATGGGCCTGATAGGGGCCAAGATCCTTGGCCAAAGCCTTGGCGAGCGCGTTCACCGGGCCGCGATCCGATCCGGTGTCATCCATAGATTCCGATACCGACAGCATCTTTTCGCCGCCGATCCTGACCACCACCACAGCCTCGGAGAGCGTCACCATCTGGTTATACTTGTTCTTGCGCCGCTCGACCGTCACGCGGTAGCGCTTGACCTCAAAGAACGTGGGCAACAGCCCCAATTCGCGCCGCGCCAGCAACTCGAACGACGCTTGCGCCCCGTCATAGGCATAACCCATATCCTCGCGTTCCTTGATCACCTCAAGGATGCGGGCCAGCCTTGGGTCTTTCGGATCCACCTCAAGACCAGCATCGATCAGCCGCGCGCGCAGATTGGATTGCCCGGCTTGATTGGACATTGGAATGATGCGCGCATTGCCGACCAGTGCCGGGTCCATATGTTCATAGGTCGTGGGATCCTTGGCAATGGCGCTGGCATGCAGCCCCGCCTTATGGGCAAAGGCCGAAGCGCCCACATAAGCCGCGGCGCGCAATGGCACGCGGTTCAAGATATCATCCAGCATGCGGCTGATGCGGGTCAGGCCTTTCAGCGCCTCATGCGTGATGCCGGTCTGATAACGGCTGGCATAGGGCTCTTTCAGCAAAAGCGTTGGGATCAGCGATGTAAGGTTGGCGTTGCCGCACCGCTCGCCCAAACCGTTTAACGTACCTTGAATCTGGCGCGCGCCTGCATCGACGGCGGCAAGGCTGGCGGCGACGCCGGTTTCGGTGTCGTTATGGGTGTGGATGCCGATATGATCGCCCGGAATGCCCGCGGCGATCACCTCACCCGTGATGCGGCCCACTTCGGCCGGTAAAGTGCCGCCGTTGGTGTCACAGAGCACAATCCAACGTGCGCCCGCGTCATAGGCCGCGCGAATGCAGCTTAGTGCATAGGCCGGGTTGGCGCGGTAGCCATCAAAGAAATGCTCGGCATCAAACAACGCCTCGCGCCCCTGTGCGACCAGATGGGTGAAAGAGGCGCGGATATTCTCGACGTTTTCCTCAAGCGGGATTTCAAGGGCGGTGGTGACATGAAAGTCATGCGCCTTGCCGACGAGACAAACCGCTGGGGTGCCCGCGTTCAACACCGCAGCCAAGACATCATCGTTCTCGGCAGACCGCCCCGAACGCTTGGTCATCCCGAACGCGGCAAGGGTGGCGCGGGTCTTTGGGCGGGCTGCAAAAAACTCGCTGTCGGTCGGATTGGCGCCGGGCCAGCCGCCCTCGATGTGGTCAATGCCCAGCGCATCCAGCGCCGTGGCGATCTGGAGCTTTTCGGGCGTGGAAAATTGCACGCCCTGCGTCTGCTGCCCGTCGCGCAGCGTGGTGTCGTAAAGGTAAAGGCGTTCGCGGGTCATATGCCGCCTCTTCCTGCTT
>JBARVN010000055.1:0-4944 GCA_049646285.1 Albidovulum sp.
CGACAGCCAAACAGCAGAAATCCAGATCCGCGTCGCCCTCATCAACCGCTTCAACGCACTCGGCACCCCCGAGATCATCCGCGTGGGCTGATGATAACGGGGAAAGGGGCTGTCATGCCTCAGGCGGCGTTATGCAACAACGCCGTACTGAATGCTCTTTTTCTTTTCCGATCGCGCCGGCTCAAATATAGCCACATAGCTCGGCCACCAAATGCCGCTCTCCAGATTTTCCCAAAGAAGTGAAAAGGAATGCTCACGCTCTTGCGCCCTCTTTAAGCGCAAATGCTCAAGCACGTTAAATGCCTTCTCACCCATCCATCTTCAACGCCGAAATAAACGCGCTCTGCGGAATCTCGACCTTGCCGAACTGGCGCATCTTCTTTTTCCCGGCTTTCTGCTTCTCCAGCAGCTTCTTCTTGCGGGTCATGTCGCCGCCGTAGCACTTGGCGGTCACGTCCTTGCGCATCGCGGCGATGGTTTCGCGGGCGATGACGCGGCCGCCGATGGCGGCCTGGATTGGGATCTTGAACATGTGGCGTGGGATCAGGTCTTTCAGCTTTTCGCACATCACCCTGCCCCGGCTTTCAGCGCGGTCGCGGTGGACCATGATGGAAAGCGCATCAACCGGTTCATCATTCACAAGGATCGACATTTTCACCAGATTGTCTTCACGGTATTCCATCATCTGATAGTCAAAGCTCGCATAGCCCTTGGAGATCGACTTCAGCCGGTCATAAAAGTCAAACACCACCTCGGCCAGCGGCAGGTCATAGACGACCATGGCGCGGCTGCCGGCATAGGTCAGATCCATCTGCACGCCGCGCCGTTCCTGACAAAGCTTGAGCACATCGCCGAGATAATCGTCGGGCACCATGATCGTCGCCTTGATGCGCGGTTCTTCGATGTGATCGACGAAGGTCAGGTCGGGCATGTCGGCGGGGTTGTGCAGCTCGCGCATCGTGCCGTCGCGCATATGCAGGTGAAAGACCACCGAAGGGGCGGTGGTTATCAGGTCAAGGTCATATTCGCGTTCCAGCCGGTCGCGGATAACCTCAAGATGCAAAAGGCCAAGAAAGCCGCAGCGAAAGCCAAAGCCAAGGGCGGCGCTGGTTTCCATTTCCGAAGAAAAGGAGGCGTCGTTCAGTGCCAGTTTTTCAATGGCGTCGCGCAGATCTTCGAAATCGGCGGCATCGACGGGGAAGAGGCCGCAAAAGACCACGGGCTGCGCGGGTTTGAAGCCCGGAAGTGCTGTTGCGGTGGGCCGCTTTTCATGGGTGATGGTATCGCCCACACGGGTGTCGCGGACCTGTTTGATTGAGCCGGTGAAAATGCCAATCTCACCCGGCCCCAGTTCGGGGATATCGACCATCTGCGGTTTGAGGACCGAGAGCTTGTCGACGCCGTAGATGGCCCCGGTCTGCATCATCTTGATGCGGTCGCCCTTGCGGATGAACCCGTCCATCACGCGGATCATGACGATGACGCCGAGATAGGCGTCATACCAGCTGTCGACCAGCATGGCTTTCAAGGGCGCATCGCGGTCGCCCTTGGGGGCGGGCAGACGCGTGACGATGGCTTCGAGCACGTCGGGGATGCCCTGCCCGGTTTTGGCCGAGATCGGGATGGCCTGGCTGGCGTCGATGCCGATCACATCCTCGATCTGCGCCTTGACCTGTTCGGGTTCGGAAGCGGGCAGGTCGATCTTGTTAAGGACGGGGACGATTTCGTGGTCGGCGTCGATGGCCTGATAGACATTGGCGAGCGTCTGTGCCTCGACGCCTTGGGTGGCGTCCACCACCAGAAGCGAGCCTTCGACGGCGCGCATGGAGCGCGAGACCTCATAGCCGAAATCAACATGGCCAGGGGTGTCGATGAGGTTGAGGATATAGGTCTTGCCATCCTTGGCCGGGTATTCGATGCGCACGGTCTGCGCCTTGATGGTGATGCCGCGTTCACGCTCGATATCCATGCTGTCAAGCATCTGGGCCTTCATATCGCGTGAGGCCACAGTGCCGGTCAGCTGGATCAGCCGGTCAGCAAGGGTGGATTTGCCGTGGTCGATATGCGCCACGATCGAAAAATTGCGGATCTGGTCAAGCTCGGTCATGCGCGCGGATATGCGCGGGAAATCGGGCGCGGTCAATGGTCTGTCTGGGGTTCATGCGGCATTCGGGGCACACGAAGGGGCATCGGTCGAAGCAGGCGGAGGATGAGGGACGCGATGCCCGGGGGAGCAGGCCGAAATCGGCACGGCACCATTGGGGTGGCCGCGGGCAGTTTCATCGGCTTTTTTGATCTATGCTGGGAATTCCAGAGGATCAGCCAAGCACGGATTTGGGGAAGTAAAAGCTGACCACCCAATTCGGCATATCGACGATTTCCGAGATCCGCAGATCACCCGAAACGCTGCACAGCATGTAGGCCTCAACAGCGGAGATCTGGGTTGTGGCGCAGATCCAGTCGATCATTTGCCGGACGGCATCGCGCGCAGATTGCATAAGGTCAGGGCCGACACCCGTTGTGACACGGTACCCCTTTTGATCGATATGGTTTGTGACCGGGCCGTTGGTCTCAAGGCGCGGAAACTGGAAACTCGCAGCCTTTATCAGATCGACCCTGATCTCTACGTCCATCGGGCTTTCGATGGCAGTGCCACAGATTTCGCCGTCGCCTTGTGCGGCGTGGGTATCACCCAGCGACAAGAGGCCGCCGGCCACTTCAACAGGCAGATAGAGCGTTGTGCCCTTACAATTGTCGCGGATGTCGAGATTGCCGCCCACACGGCGCGGGGGCACGACGCTGTGATGCCCGGCCTCGGCCGGTGCAAGCCCGATTGTGCCCACAAAAGGCTTTAGCGCGACTTGGCCGAAGGGCGCAAAGACTGCAGGGCGCTTCAGGCCCGTGTCATAGTTCCAGATGTGCAGCGCCGGGTCGGTGAACTCGTCGGCCAGCAGCCCAAAGCCGGGGATATTGGCTGTCCAGCCCCAGCCAGAGGCGTGAAAATCCAGAAATGTGATCGCGACCGCATCACCCGGTTCGGCACCGTCCACATGAATTGGGCCGGTCACCGGGTTCACATTCTCAAAATCAAGCGCCTTGAGGTCGTCCAGCGTAGACTTGGCGTCAAGCTGCCCGCCTGAAGCATCAATGGTTTCGATGGCAATGGTTTGGCCCGGGGTCACACTTAAAACCGGCTCAATCGAATTGTCCCAGCCAAGGTGATGGTTGTGTTTGTGGATAGTGTGATTGCAACCCATTTTATGTCTCCACTTCTTTTTTGCGCCGGAAGAGGTCTTCGATTTCGCGGTTGCCCATGATGCCATTGGGCAAAAACGCCATGACCGCCACGATAACCACGCCCAATAGCAGACCCGACAGGCCCAGCATCTGCGGCAGCTTCACACCGACCAGAGTTGGTCCGGTTTCCAGCCAGCGTACCACTTCAAGCCCGATGGAGATCAAGAGGGTTCCGAATACGGCCCCGGATACGCTGCGCAAGCCACCCAAGATCAACATTGCGACGGTCAGAAAGACGAAATTGAAATAGAAGGGCCGCGCTGAAATGGTTCCCAAAAAGAACGCATAGGCGATGCCCGCTGTGGCGAAAAACAAGGTTCCAAGGACCCAGGCAATCAGCCGCACACGGTAGACATCAACCCCCATGGAGCGCGCGCCCGCCTCATCGTCAGCACAGGCGCGCAACTGCAGGCCGATGGCACTTTCACGAAAGAGCCGTGCCACAAAAATCGCGAGGATGATCAAAAGGGTTATGTGTGGCAGTCCAAAAATCTTCGGAATACCGAACAGCGCCTGATTGCCTTTGAATATGTCCGTGCGGTGCAGGAATATCGAATGCACTATGACAAGGATCGCGATGCTGACAATGGTCACACCGACGCCGCTAAGGCGCACCACGATCATCCCGGTCAGCACCCCCAACACGCCCGTGATTACCAGTGCGATCAGCGCCGAGACGATGGGCGACAGCTCAAAGGCGTTCAGCCCCCAAGGGGCGTCAGGCAATGAAATCAGCTTCATTGCCGCCGGGGTGACGCAGATCGCCGCCGCATAGGCCGCAATGCCCATAAACGCCGCATGTGAAAAGCCGGTGATATTGGCGTTCCCGGTGAACACCTGCAAACCCACGACCACCAGCAGATTGACGAAGGTCGCATAGAGGATACGCGCCTGATAGCTTTCGCCCCAAAGATAGTAGATCCCGACTATGGCAAGGATAAGAATGCTGAGCAGCGAGGCGCCAATCAGGCCCTTGCGCTGATCTTGGTTCAAATGCAGCCGCATCAGATCTTGTCCCCTTTTTCGCGCGCCGGTGACAAGATGCCATCCGGCCGCCAGATTAAGACAAGGGCGACCATGGTGAAGACAGCCGCCTGTGCCAGACCTCCGGCACTTTGCGGCAACAAGACCAGCACCACGACCTCGGCAATGCCCAGAAGGAACCCGCCCAGCACGGCACCCGGCAGGCTACCGAACCCGCCGATCACACAAGCCACGAAGGCCACCAAAACCGGATCGAACCCCATATGCGGCTGAACCGAGCCGCGCCGCGCCATGATGAAAATACATGCCAGCCCCGCCAGCAGGCCCGATATCGCAAAAGCCCCCGCAATCACCCGATTGGCACGGATGCCGCACAAGCGCACCAGCTCAAAATCCAGTGCGGCGGCGCGCATCGCCATGCCCAGCGTTGTTTTGCGTAAAAACGTCATCAACAAACCGATGGCCACGAAGGTAGCGAGGGTTTCGTAGATTTGCAGCGATGACACCCGGACCGATCCGAACGTCAGCGTCTTGTCAAGAAAGATGAACTGTGTGGCCGCCATTGGCCGCGGTGAGCCAAGCAGCAAAAACAGGTTTTGCAATATGATGCTGACCCCGAAAGCCGTCAGCAACCCGGTCGTCAGATCGGCACCACGCACGGTG
>JBARVN010000056.1:0-10558 GCA_049646285.1 Albidovulum sp.
CAGGGCAAGCAGGCGATGATCGACACCGGCGTGCGCTTCAAATGCGTCACGGTGCTGATTGACGGGCCGGGCGATGCCGACCCATGGGGCAAAGAGGCGTTGTTGCATGACGGCGTGAAGATCGGGCGTCTGACTTCGGGCGGCTGGTCGGTGGCCTTCAACAAGCAGATCGGCATGGGTTATGTGCGCTCGGATCTGGCCGAGGTCGGTCAGAAGCTGAAGCTGCGGATGTTCCGCGATCTCTTTGACGTCACTGTGGTTGAAGACAGCCCGTTTGATCCCAAGAACGAGCGCATCCGCGTCAACGCCTGACGCTGGGCGGCATGAACCAAGAAAGGGCCGCAGCTGCGGCCTTTTTCATGCCGGTGAGCGGAACACAAATGCCAGATTGTTGGCGGGCATCTCGACCGTGCGTTCAAGCGTCAGGCCCAACGCAGTCAGGTATTCGCGAACCCAGCCGTCATCTTTGTACCCAATGTCAGGATCTTGCGCGCGCAGGCTGGCGTCAAAGCGTGCATCCCCTTCACTGGTGAGCACGCCTTCCCGTCGGAAGGGGCCATAAAGCAAAAACGTGCCCGCCGGACCGAGTGCGCGCGCCACACCGGCCAAGACACGTCCGGCCTCGGCATCGCTGATCAGGTGCAAAAGGTTGATGATCTGGACATGCGCAAAGCCACTCAGCCCATCCCCCCATTTCGGGGCCGATGCATCCAGATGGATAGGTGCGTGCAAATTGGGAAGGTCAGCCGCCTGAACCCATGCTGCAATGCTGTCCATTGCGCCGGCGTCCGCATCACTTGGGCACCAGTCCAACGCCGGAAATGCGGCGGCAAAATGCGCGATATGTTGGCCCGTGCCACTGGCAATTTCCAACGCGCGGCCCGTCGCAGGCACGATCTGGTGCAACAGATCAAGGATCGGTGCCATGTTGCGCTCGGCCGACGGTGCGCTTCGGCGTGCGGTGCCGCCAAGAAAGTCGCTGTCGGGCAGTGTCAGCTTGCGTGGGGGCATCAGCGCAGCCTTTTCGGGGTCAGGGCGGCAATCGTGCCGGGATCAAGCGCGGATTGTGCACCGCTGATCAGATCAGCGGCAAGCTGGCTGGCGGCCGCCGAGGTTTGAAAACCGTAACCGCCCTGCCCGGCCAGCCAGACAAAGGCAGGGTGCGCGGGGTCCGGGCCGATCACCAACACCCGGTCCGGCGCAAACGTCCGCAAACCGGCCCATGAGGCCAGAATCCGCGTCACAGGTTCAGTCACCATCGCCTCATACCGCGCCAGACCTTCAGCCAGAACCATGTCATCTGCCCAAGCGTCATGGGGAAAAGACGGGTCTTCCTCAGCGGGCGACACGATCAGAGCGCCTGCATCGGGCTTGGCATACCACGTCTCGCCAGCGCCAAAAATCATCGGCCATTTTGACACATCGTGTTCGCCGGGCGCTGGAATGCGCGCCATTGACCGGCGTAGCGGCGACAGCCCGACCGGCGCAACCCCTGCCAGCGTTGCCATCTCATCAGCCCAGGCCCCCGCGGCATTCACAAGAACCTGCGCCTTGTATGTTGTGCTGCCCGTTGCGACCTCCCAAACGCCGGCGGCACGGGTGATCCCTGTCACGCGGGCACCGGTCACGATTTGACCGCCGTGCTGGCGACACTCACGGGCAAAGTTCTGGATCAGACGGTCGGTGTCGATATCCCACGCGTGTGCGCCGTAGGCCGCATGCGCAACCCGATCTGGCCGCAAAACCGGTATCATCGCCCCGGCCTCTTCATACGAAATCCGGTCAAGACTAAGCGCATCACGATCACGATCGAAATCGCCCGCTTGGTCTGCGTTGCCCAAAAGCAGCAGCCCGCGTTGGGACAGAACGCCCCCATCGGCGTGGCGCAAGTGATCTTCTGTAGCGCGCGACAACGCCACGACCGGCGCGAGCCCATAGCTAGGCTCGAACAACGCAGCCGACCGGCCAGACGTGTGATAGGCCAGATGATCCTCGGCCTCCAACACGGTGACCGTGCCCAGATGAGACAACCGAGCGGCGGCAGACACGCCCGCAATCCCACCGCCAATAATCAAAAAATCCGTTTTCATCGCTTTTATTTGCCACGCTTGTCAGGCCATGGAAAGCACCCTTCTCATGAAAAGGCCGCCCCCAACGGGGCGGCCTTTCCTAGAGAGTATTTTCAACCGTCAGATCAGGCGCTGGCCTTCATTTTGCGGCGGCGAAGACCGGCCATCCCCGCAAGGCCGCCGATCAGCATCAGACCCGCTGCTGGCACCGGAACCGGGGCCATCGTGGTCAGCAAGTCCTGTGTGCCCGGTGCCGTCAAGATGCGCACATTCGAATTTGCCACCCAGGTTCCCGACGAGATCATGTTCAGCCAGCTTTGCGCTGTAGATTTTGCGCCTGAACTTGCAGAGGTCACCTTGAAAGCACCCGAGCCGAGATCGTAGTTTCCGGTGGACTCGCTCACGATTTCCCATGCCGCGATCTGAAACGCAGCACCCTTTGCGCTATTGTTGATCTGGCCAAATGCATTGGTCATCAACGCACCCAGCTTGCCAACAACGGTGCTCGACAGGCTGGTTCCATCATCATAGGCCTTGAGGTGCAGCCATTCCAACGGCTCAAGACAGAAGGCCACAAAGTTCTGCGAAGCACCGCCCGCATTGGTCGCCGTCAGACGAAAGGCGCCTGCGCTGGCGGACCGTGCCGTGCCATTGACCGTGTAGCCAACGCTTTGCACGAAGGCATTGTTGCCACTCGCATCGCGAAAAATATTGGATTGGTTTTGCTTGGTGACATCCACCGTCGCTGCAACTGCCGGTCCGACAAGGGCAGCCGCCGAAAGAAGGGCCGCGCCAATAACCGTTCTGAATTTACTCATCTCATCAACTCCCACAAACTCGTACTGGAACTGGATTTAGTCAGTCGCACCAATTGTGTCAACGCCGCCAGAATCAGTCCGCAGAAAAAACATAATTGAAGGGATGCAGTCATAAGGAGAACAAAGCGTTTGCGCGCACGTGAAGGCTGAAATCACCTCAAGCGACCTCAACAAAACCGACGGCCTCGCAATAGTCCGTGCCGATTGAGCCAATTGCACCAAATTCAGAAACAAATGGCAGCGCCGCAACCCCTGTCCGCGCGCCTTCCACGGTGGTTGGGCCATCCAAGCAATGTTCGCGAAATCGCTACAATGTCTAGATTTTTTCCGAATTCTTTCCTGAACAGTGGCGGCAATGTGGCGCGCGCCGTCCAGACGTCACGCGACATGCGCCGCGTCAGATAGCAGCCCACGACCTTTCAGCAACGGTTCAACACCCGGCATCCGGCCTCGAAAGGCCGTGTACAGTTCATCTGCCTCCCGAGAGCCGCCAGCAGAAAGGATATGCTGTTCCAGCCGCGCCGCTATGTCCGGATCAAACGGATTGCCAGCCTCGGCAAACGCATCAAATGCATCCGCATCCATCACTTCGGACCACATGTAGCTGTAGTATCCGGAAGAATAGCCGTCGCCTGCAAAGATATGTGCAAAATGCGGGGTTGCATGGCGCATGCGGATGGCGCGCGGCATACCGAGTTCCGCCAATATCTCTTCCTGTCGCTCTATCGGATCCGCGGGTGCTGCCCCCTCGTGAAACGCCAGATCCACCAAAGCTGACGCCAGATACTCGACTGTCGCAAACCCCTGATCATAGGTAGCCGCCGCCAACAACCTGTCGCGCAGCGTGCCCGGCATTGGCTGGCCGGTTGTGACGTGGCGGGCATGACGATCGAGCACCTCCGGCACCTCCAGCCAATGTTCAAAAAGCTGGCTTGGCAGCTCCACAAAATCACGCGCAACAGATGTGCCCGAAATCATTCCGAACGTTACATCCGACAGCATCGCATGCAGTGCGTGGCCAAATTCGTGAAAAAGCGTGCGCGCGTCATCCCAAGACAAGAGCGCAGGCTGTCTTTCCGCCGGTTTGGCGAAGTTGCAGACATTGACCACGACAGGTCGCTGCTCGCCACCCAGCTTGCGCTGACTGCGAAAGGATGAACACCACGCCCCGGACCGCTTTGAAGCGCGCCCAAAATAATCGCCGATGAAGACCGCCACATGCTGGCCATCCCGCGTCACCTCCCAGGCCCGTGCATCGGGGTGATAGAGGTCTGTTTCTAGCTGGCGGAACGACAAACCAAAAAGCCGGTTGGCGCAGTCAAACGCCGCACCGATCATCGCATCAAGGCTGAAATAGGGTTTGATCAGACCTTCATCGAGGTCATGCTCTGCCATTCGGCGCTTTTCGGAATAATAGCGCCAGTCCCAAGGTTCCAGATCGCCGTTGATCCCATCGGCATGCATCATCGCCGTGAGAATTGTTGCATCCTCTTCCGCCCGTGCTTTCGCGGGTTGCCAGACACGCATCAGCAGATCACGCACAGCTTCTGGTGTTTTGGCCATTTCTGGTTCCAGCTTATAGGCTGCAAAACTGGCGTAACCCAAAAGCCGGGCGCGTTCCTCCCGCAGCCTCAGAATTTCAGCAGCAAGGGCGCGGTTATCCGATGCGCCGCCATTGGCACCCCGCGCCGTCCAAGCGGCATAGGCCGTTTCGCGCAGATCCCGGCGCGATGAGAATTGCAAAAACGGCACGACCAGCGATCGGTTCAAGGTCAACACGTGCCCGTTCACACCCCGTTCTTGGGCAGCAGAACGCGCAGCTGCGACGACGAAGTCTGGCAGACCGTCAAGATCCGTCTGATCCAAGGGTAAGGCCCAATCCCGCTCATCGGCCAAAAGGTTCTGCGTGAACGCCGTGGACAAGACTGCCAGCCGCTCCTTCACTTCGGCCATGCGGTTGCGTGCAGGGCCGTCCAGACCAGCACCTGCGCGCAAAAAGCCCCGGCGGGTCAGCTCCAGCACGCGTGCCTCTTCAAACGTCAGACCCAGCGCATCACGGCGCGCCCAAAGCGCCTCGATCCGCGCGAAGAGGGGCGCGTTCATCACAACTTCTGACGAAAAGGCCGCCATCTTCGGTGCTAAATCGCGCTGCAAAGCTTCGCGCGCAGGCGTGCTGTCGGCACCGGCCAGATTGTAAAAGACACCTCCGACCCGATCGAGCAGATCTTCGGCCAGTTCCAGCGCTTCAATCGTATTGGAGAAACTCGGCGTTTCGGGCGCACCCACAATCGAAGCAATATTGGCCCGCGCCTCGGTCAGCGCCGCTTCGAAGGCAGGTGCGAAGTCGGTATCCGAAATCGCGCCAAAGGGTGGCAGGGCGAACTCCGTCGTCCAGTCCTCAAGAAGCGGATTTGTCATGAAGGCTCTCCTTTTCTTTCAAAGCTCAATAGCCATATCCAGGATGAGCAGCGCGCGCCGGATACAACTTTCGCAAAAATATTCAGTCGCTGGCGCCCGCGCCACAGACCCGGCAGCCCTCGCTACGCTTCAAGGCAATCTGGCGGCTTTCGCCATATAGCGCGTCGTAGATCAACATGCGACCGCGCAAGGATTGTCCAGCCCCGGTGATCTCTTTGATTGCCTCGGCCGCCATCATCGCCCCCATGACGCCGGGCAAGGCGCCCATCACGCCTGCCTCGGCGCAGGCCGGGGCGAGACCATCGGCCGGACGATCGGGGAAAATACAAGCATAACAGGGCGCATCCGATTGAGGATCATAAAGGCTGATCTGGCCTTCCCACTGGGAAATCGCCGCTGAAATCAATGGCTTTCTTGCCGCCACTGCGGCTGCATTCACCATATAGCGCGTATCGAAATTATCGGACCCATCCAGAACCATATCGTATTCTGCAAAAAGCGCGGGCGCGTCGGCCGCACTAAGCCTGCGGTGATAGGGACGAACCGCAATAAAGGGATTGAGCGCACTCATCGCGGCTTGGGCCGAAAAGACCTTGGGCTGTCCGATCCGGGCATCGGTATGAATGACCTGCCGTTGCAGGTTCGAATTCGATACCTCGTCATCATCGATCACGCCGATGGTCCCAACCCCTGCGGCTGCAAGATACAAAAGTGCAGGCGATCCAAGCCCACCTGCCCCCACAACCAAAACGCGGGCCTCTTTCAATCGCCTTTGCCCCATGCCACCCACTTCGCGCAGCACGATATGGCGGGCGTATCGGTCAAGCTCTGTCGTAGAAAATGCAGCGCCTTGGTTCACCGTTGGGGGCACAGGCGCGGCACGCCGTCGCAGACGTTGCAGCAGTGCCCGGTAGCTTGCAATCAGCAGACCAAAAACGCCAAGCGCACCCCAGGCCCGCCAATCCCCGCCCAAGGCTGCAAGCATCGGATGGTCCGGCGCCAACAGCAGATGCGCCGCCATTGTCCCGACCCAAAGCACGAACAGCATGATCAGAATCATTCGAGTGGGAAGGCGCAAAACCCACCCGAGCGCCACCAAACCCGCCGCAATCAGAAGAACCGTCATCGCCGCCCCGTGGAGCCAAAGCCACCCACGCCGCGTTCCGTTTCACCAAGAACCACTGCTTCGGCAAACACCGCCTGAACCACCGGTGCCGCAACTATCTGGGCGATCCTGTCCGCGTGGTTGATCACAAATGGTTCTGCTCCAAGATTGATCAGCAAAACCCCAAGTGGTCCGCGATAGTCGCTGTCGATGGTGCCCGGTGTATTGGGCAAAGTGATGCCATGTTTCAGCGCCAGGCCAGAGCGCGGGCGGATCTGCACCTCATAACCTTGGGGGATTTCGATCCTCAGCCCGGTTGGGACCAGCCGCCGTTCCATCGGCCCAAGTGTCATGCCGGATGCACGCAGTTCAACAGGCAGGTTCGCCCGGATATCTGCCCCGGCAGCCCCCGCCGTTTCATAAGACGGCAAAGGCACCGACGGATCCGCCCAATCCTCTCGCAACACGCGGATGGTGGGAAGCATAGATCGCCCTCTCATATTGGCCTAACATCCCCGCTGAAGGCGGCCCGAACCTGTCAACTAACCCAGCGCCTTTGCAATCGCCGCAGCCAGCCGCCGCGCCACTTCATCCTTGGGAAGGCGTGGCCATTCATCAGCCCCTTCGGCTGTTATCACCGTTACGGCGTTTTCGGTGCCGCCCATAATTCCGGTGGCGGGCCGCACATCGTTGGCCACAATCCAGTCACAGGCCTTCCGGGCGCGCTTGGCCGTCGCATGTGCGATAACATCATCGGTTTCAGCGGCAAACCCCACCACCAGCGCCGGGCGTCCGGCTTTAAGCTGCGCAACTTTTGCGAGGATATCCGGGTTCTCGGTAAAACTCAGCGCCGGGGCTTTGCCCGACCCGTCCTTTTTCATCTTTGAGCCTGAAGCATTCTTCACGCGCCAGTCTGCAACGGCAGCCGCAAATACTGCGGCGTCGGCGGGCAATGCAGTCTCGACCGCCTCCAACATCTCGGCTGCGGTCTGAACGGCCACGACATCGACCCCGCCCGGCGGCGGAACCACGGCTGGTCCGGTGACAAACGTCACCCGCGCGCCAAGGTCGCGCAAGGCGCGCGCAAGGGCGGTGCCCTGCGCACCGGAAGATCGGTTGGCGATGTAACGCACCGGGTCTATCGGTTCATGTGTCGGGCCAGATGTCACAATAACATGGCGTCCTTGCAATGGGCCGTCCCCCATCATCGCCTCAATACCAGCCACAATCTCTAAGGGTTCAGCCATCCGCCCGGGCCCGTATTCGCCGCACGCCATGTCGCCTTCGCCCGGCCCGACAAAACGAATATCGTCGGCGCGCAGCGTTGCAATATTGCGCTGAGTGGCGCGGTGCAGCCACATGCGCACATTCATAGAAGGCGCAATCAACACCTTCTTGTCGGTCGCAAGCAGCAAAGTCGAAGCCAGATCATTGGCATGCCCACCGGCCATTTTAGCCATCAGATCCGCGGTGGCCGGAGCCACGACCACAAGGTCAGCCGCGCGCGACAGTTCAATATGGCCCATCTCGGCCTCATCGGTCAGATCAAATAGGTGACGGTAGCATTTCTCGCCTGCCAATGCGGCCACGGACAGCGGCGTCACGAACTCCTCGGCGGCGTGTGTCAGCACCGGTGTCACCGTTGCACCCCGCTCCTTTAGGCGCCGGATCAGATCCAACGACTTATAGGCCGCGATTCCGCCACCAATGATCAGAAGGATACGCTTGCCGTTCACCATGTCGGGCCCTTTCGCCAGTCACACTAGGATTATGTGGCCCGGGCCGGGATGACAAGCGCCGCGAAAGATCAACGTTTGTGATGCACGCGCGCACAAATGACGACGTGCACCTATTGGGGCCGTCCGCTAGCGTCGGGAAAAATTGGAGGCGCACATGACCTATCACCTAGCCATCGGCGATCGCAGCTATTCCAGTTGGTCTCTCAGGGGTTGGCTGCTTTTTGAAAAATTCGGGCTTCCCGTCAGATCGCACACCGGCGTGCTTTATTCCGATGACTTTGCGCGGCTGCTGTCGGAATTCGCACCCGCCCGACTGGTGCCTGCCGTGCGCACACCGGACGGCGAAGTGATCGGCGAAAGCCTTGCCATCGCCGAGACCTTGGCCGAACGCCATCCCGACGCAGGTATCTGGCCCAAGGATCCAGCTGCCCGCGCGATGGCGCGCTATATGGCGGCCGAGATGTGCACAAGCTTTGGCGCGCTGCGCGGCGATTGCCCGATGAATCTGTTGAAAAGCTATGAAGACGCATCACCGCGGGCAGAGGTCTTGGCCGATATTGCCCGGATCCAGCTGATGTGGGCGCGGGCGCGGGACCGGTTCGGTGCAGAAGGGCCGTGGCTTTTTGGGCAGTACACGGCAGCAGATGCGTTTTTTGCGCCCGTGGCTGCACGAATTGCCGGGTATAACCTGCCAGTGTCCGCCCCGGCTGCGGATTATGTGGCAGCGCACCTTGCCGATCCGGCGTTTCGGCGCTGGCGGGCCATGGGCTGGGCGCAGCATTTGGTGCAGCCGAGCTATTTCAAACCCTATCCGGAACGGGCATGGCCCGGCCCCGCGCCCTTGATGGCGGCAGTCAGCGACGGGCCGTCATTGAATGAGACCTGTCCTTATTCGGGCGATCCGGTGACAGACTTTCTGACGCTGGACGGTAAGATTTGGGGCTTTTGCAACCCGTTTTGCCGCGACAAAACACTGGCCGATGCCGAAGCATGGCCCGCGTTCGTGGAAATGCGCGCGCGGCTTGGCTGAATTAACCATTTCTAAAGGCCTTCTCCACTAGCCGTTAACCAAGGTAAACGGAGGCAGGTCATGGTGGCACGCACCTATACGGTGGCGTTTGAAGGGGTCGAGGCAAGGATTGTCGAGGTGCAATGCGCGGTTTCGGCCGGCATGCCGGCTTTTACGGTCGTCGGCTTACCCAACAAAGCTGTGTCCGAGGCACGCGACCGGGTCCGCGCTGCCCTGACGTCAATGTCCATTGCCCTGCCGTCCAAGCGGATCACGGTCAACCTGTCGCCTGCCGACCTTCCTAAGGAAGGCTCGCACTTTGACCTGCCCATCGCTTTGGCTTTGCTGGCAGCAATCGACATCATTCCGCGCGAAGAGGTCGAGATGACCGTGGCGCTGGGGGAGCTTTCGCTTGACGGTCAGTTGGTGCCGGTGGTTGGGGCCCTGCCTGCGGCGATGGCCGCCGCGGAAGAAGAACGGTCCCTGCTTTGTCCCAAGGCCTGCGGCCCTGAGGCGGCATGGGTGGGCGCCACCCCGGTCATTGCCGCATCCACCCTTGCCGATGTGTTGCGCCATTTCACCGGTCAGTCGCCAATTGCCCCGGCCACACCGGGCGAGGTCAGCCGGGTGACGGCGGGCCGTGATCTGCGCGACGTCAAAGGACAAGAACGCGCCAAACGCGCGTTGGAGATTGCTGCCGCCGGCCGGCACCACCTGTTGATGGTGGGCACGCCCGGTTCAGGCAAATCCATGCTGGCCGCGCGTATGCCCGGCATCCTTCCACCATTATCGGCGGTCGAAGCGCTGGAAACGTCGATGATCCACTCCCTTTCCGGTCTTTTGGACGAAGGAGGTATTAGCCGCGTGCGGCCCTTTCGCGAGCCCCACCATACCGCCTCGATGGCCGCCATCGTCGGCGGCGGGCGCGGCGCAAAGCCCGGTGAAATCAGCCTTGCCCATAACGGTGTGCTGTTCTTGGATGAATTTCCGGAATTTCCACGTGCGGTTCTGGAAACCTTGCGGCAACCTATGGAAACCGGCGAAGTCGTGGTGGCGCGCGCCAACGCACATATCCGCTACCCGTGCCGGTTCTTGCTGGTGGCGGCTGCAAATCCTTGCAAATGCGGGTACCTGACCGATCCGACGCGGTCTTGTGCAAGGGTGCCCCAGTGCGGCGAAGACTATCTGGGCCGTATCTCGGGGCCCCTGATGGACCGGATCGATCTGCGCGTGGAAGTGCCGCCGGTGGCCTATACCGATCTTGATCTTCCCGATGCAGGCGAGGCATCGGCCACGATCGCAGACCGCGTGGCCGCCGCACGCAACATCCAGACGGCACGCTTTGAAGCCCATCCGGACGTGCGGGTGAACGCAGATGCAGAGGGCCGTTTGCTGGAAGA
>JBARVN010000057.1:0-16038 GCA_049646285.1 Albidovulum sp.
CAATATACTGTTGCACCCCATGTCGGCAGGAAGAAAAGAAGGTCAGACGCTCGTCAAACTTGTGTTCGACGTTGAAGATGTCGAGAGGTTTTGCCGAAACGCCGAAGGCCAAGGATTGAAATTCGGCGCCATTCATCGGGCAGACGGCTACTGTTTTGCCAACGCAAAAGACCCTGCCAAGAACTCTGTTTCTGTTTCAAGTCGCGCCTTCACCACGCGGTAGGTTTGGGCTCAAACCGGATCAATGCAGAATCGGGGCTTGGCCTCTTCTTTCACTTGATAGCCGCCAGCGCCGCTTCAACCGCTTCCAGCAGTAGGTCAGCCTCTACTCGGCCAAAAACCATCGGTGGCTTGAATTTCAGAACGTTGTCCAAGGGTCCGTCGGTTGAAGCAAGGACGCCTTGCTGACGCAAATGGTTGACGATCAGCGCGGCCTCATGTGTTGCAGGTTCAAGGGTTACGTGGTCGCGCACGAGTTCGATCCCCAAGAACAGACCCGCGCCGCGCACATCCCCGATCAACGGTTGGTGGCGTGCCATATCGCGAAATTTCTCAAGCAGATAGTCGCCGGTAACCATGGCCTTGGCCTGAAGGTCTTCATTCTCGATCACATCCAGAACCGCCATGCCAACGGCCATCGACACCGGATTGCCGCCAAAGGAATTGAAGTACTCCATCCCATTGGCAAAGCGCGCCGCCAGCTCAGGGGTTGTGACCACACATCCCAACGGGTGCCCATTGCCGATGGGCTTTCCCATGACGACGATGTCGGGGGTGACACCTTGCAGCTCAAACCCCCAAAAGGCGGATCCGACGCGGCCAAATCCGCACTGCACCTCATCGGCAATGCAAACACCGCCTTCGGCGCGGATATGCGCATACGCAGCTTTCAAATAGCCGTCAGGATAGATCACCTGACCACCGACGCCTGAAATGGATTCAGCGATGAACGCCGCCGCACCAGAGCCTGTTTCGGCCTTAATAGTCTCGATCCTGCTTGCCACATCTTCGGCATAGGCTTTGCCGGATGCCGCCGACAGGCCCTTGTGCGGGCCGCGATACGGGTCTGGAAATGCGGCGATTTCGACGAAGTCAGGCTGTGGGTAGCCGCCCTTCCTTTTGAACTTGTAGGGGCTGACATCGACCATTCCGCCCGAGTTGCCGTGATAGGCCCAATCCAACACAACTGTGTTCTTTCGCCCGATGGCTGTGCGTGCAATCCGCAGTGCAAGTTCATTTGCTTCGGTGCCGGAATTTACAAAATAGGCGACTTTCAGATCACCCGGCAGCTTGGCCGTCAGCCGATCCGAGAAGTCCAACATCAGTTCATTCAGGTAGCGCGTGTTGGTATTAAGAACCGATGCCTGTCGGGTGATTGCGGCCACTACATGCGGGTGGCAGTGGCCGACATGGGTGATGTTGTTGACCGCATCCAAAAAGGCGCGCCCAGTGTGATCGAGTAGCCACACCCCCTCACCACGCACAATCTTTAGCTTTTCGGCGTAGGAAACAGACAAGGACGGCCCAATGGAAGTTGCCCGCCGCCTTAGGAGCATTTCAGGCGGATTAGGGTCGATATTAAAGCTCTCCGGGGCGAGACGTAAAATCAGGTTGGGGTTAATACAGATACCAGACCACACATCCCAAAGGCTGTCGTGACCGACGCCAAAGAAATTGCCGGTCTGGCTGAGCATCGATGTCATGACCTGAAAGTGCAGATGCGGCGCCCAACCGCCATTTTCCTGCCAATCCCCGAGATGCGCGATCAAATCGCCCGCAGCGACTGTCTGACCGTTTGTAAGTAGTTTCGGCAACGTCGCGCCAAGATGGCCATAGAGGCTCCAGAACTTGTCCCCGTCAGGGGTTTCATGCTCAAGGATCAAAGTATGCCCATAGTCCAGCGGGTCGGCGTTGTAGCTGACAGAAGCAACCTTGCCATCCAGCGGCGCGTATATCGGTGTTCCTGCGGCGACAAAGACGTCAATGCCAAGATGTCGGGTGCGGCGTTCGGCGCTGGCGCTGTCAGCGAAGTGGTCCGACGTGTAGACGCTGCGCGCCTCACCGTAGCTGCCCAGCCCGTAAAAGCCCACATTTGCTGGCAACCCAGCGGGTCGCTTGCTGGCAAACCAGTGATCAAATGCTGGGTCAGAAAAGCGTGGCATCCCGGAGTCGGCGCTATCCGTCAGCAATGCTATACGCGCCGAAATGTGCAAATCCGGGCGGAATAGAGCCTTTGGCGTGGTCGATTCCAGATATGCGCGCACCGAAGGTTCGGTGCGGATGGGTGTATATCCGGCGGCGTTGCGGAACTGCGCCCGCATAAATTCCGGGTCGATCCCGTCGAGCCGGTTCAGCAAGTTAAGGGCCGGTGCTTGCGATATCGTCAAATAGCTGTTGTCTGGATGTAGCCGCGCCTGATGCGAGGATATGCAAAGGCTGGCCGCCAAACGCATCCGCATCAGATCATAAAGCGCGTCAGCCTCAGTTTCCTCAATCGGAAATTCCGCTACATAGCCACTGATCACGGCACGGGCCGCACCATAAAGATCCGGCGCATCCAGCAGCGCATAGGCCAGCGTAACTGCCAGTTCATTGATCGTGCGACCATGGCACATATCACCAAAATCAATCAGGCCAGCGATGCGGTCAGGATTATCCGCATCGACAATGATATTGTTGTCATTGGCGTCATGATGCAAAACCGAGGCCCTTAGTTTGGGCAGCATCGGGTGTATGCACTGGTCATAACGGTCAAACAGCGCAGCGATTTGCATCCTTCCATTTTGATCGGCAATTTCATCGACAAAGGGGCGCAGATCACCCACGCGATCCAGCGACCAAATAAACTCATCCCGGTGCGCAGCGGGGTGGCCAAAGCCCTGCAACCCACGCGTCAACCGGCCAATAAAGCGACCAAGATTTGCAAGCTGGGTCAGGCTGCGTGGCGCTTGGCTGAACAATGCGCCGTCAACCCATGTGACCAGCCGTACAGCACAGCTTTTCCCATCAACCTGCACAAAAGCCCCGTCTTGGCCGGCGGTGGTCTGCTCGAGACAAGGCACGCCGGTTACGCCTGCGTCTCCTAAGTGCCGCAATACCGCGTTTTGCAGATCAATCTGACCAAGATCCTCGGCCGCGTTGGAAATCTTGAGAACATATTTCTGACCGTCCGCTGCAATACAGGCGTTCTGATCACGTTCAGAGGCGAGGCTCGTGGCCTGACCGTCCAGCGCATAGTGAAGGCGGGCCAAGTGTTGCAGTTCGTCCGTTGACAGCGCGGGCGGGGTTTGTTCGAACGCAGACATTGTTTGCCTATTGCTTGTGAAGCTTTCATCGGGCGACCGGAAGCGCCCACGAATGACATAGCATATGCGTTGCCATGCGCCACACCTCGCGTGGCGACCCTGCGAAGTTCAACAGGCCACGATAGCCAAGCGATTTCAACTGGCGACCTGCAATGGATGCATGATACCATCACGACCGCGCCTCAGTTTACTTGGGCGCATTCGAAAATGGCCAATCGCGCATGTTTGGCATGCCCAGACGGGCCCGGTGACAAGCCTCAAGCCTGTGCTTGGTAACTGTCGTCACGGGTTCGGCCTGAGATTGGCTGGCAAAACACATTCAAGCGGTCGTGGAGTTCAAAACAATGAAGCCGACAGTCCCCGAGGTTCATAGTTTCTTTGACGAGGCTACAAACGCAGCCTGCTACATCATCGTGGATCCTGCGTCAGGCGCATGCGCCGTCATCGACTCGATCCTTGACTTTGATTTGGCCGCGGGCCGCACCCACACAACCCATGCGGACCGCCTGATCGCCACCATTCAGACGAACGGCTGGTCACTGGAATGGATCGTTGAAACACATGTACACGCAGATCATCTGTCTGCGGCGCCTTATCTTGCTGGAAAACTCGGTGGGAAAATTGCGATTGGCGCAAATATCGCATCGGTTCAGAAAGTGTTCGGCAAGATATTCAACGCGGGTACTGAGTTTGAAATGGATGGCAGCCAATTCGATCGCTTGTTTGCGGACGGCGATCGTTTTTCGATCGGAAGCCTTGAGGTAACGGTCATGCACACACCTGGCCACACGCCAGCCTGTGTCACCTATGTTGTTGGAGATGCAGCCTTTATTGGCGATACGCTGTTCATGCCCGACTTTGGCACGGCGCGCGCCGACTTTCCGGGCGGGTCGGCAACGGACCTCTACAGATCCATCCATCGTATCTTGGCGCTGCCCGATGAAACACGCCTTTTCTTGTGTCATGACTACAAGGCGGCAAATCGCGAAGAGTATTGTTGGGAAACCACAGTTGCCGAACAGAAGGCCAATAACATTCATGTTGGTGGCGGCAAGTCCGAGGCGGAATTTGTGGAATTTCGCAAGACGCGCGATGCGCAGCTGGGCATGCCCAAGCTGATCATCCCGTCCATTCAGGTCAATATGCGGGCAGGCCAGATGCCGCCAAAAGAACCGGACGGAAATGTGTACCTAAAGGTGCCAATCAACCGGCTTTGAAAGCTTTCCCGCTTGGGTAAAGGCGTTGTTGCGCAGGCCAAGGACTTTGTTGGCCTGCGCATGGGTTCCGGTCTATGGGCCTAGCCCCCTTTTAACAGCGTTTACTCAAGCCGTGCCGGGAAGCCCGGTGCGCGCAGATCGGTGCCAAGCTGATCTTCCAGCAGTTTCGCGATCATCGGCGATTGTGCGTCACCGCCATAGGCTGCCTTGGCCGCCACATAGGTCTGGTTGGTCGCCGCAGCCAGATCGAGCGGCACGCCGAATTCGCGGCCGAACCCCATCGCGAAACCGAGGTCTTTCAGCGCCAGATCGATATTGAAGGCGATGTCGTAAGAGCCGTTCAGAATCAACGCACCCTCCGTCTCATGCACAAAGGAATTGCCCGATGAGGCGGCAATCGCATGCCAGGCCTGACCAAGGTCAAGCCCACCGCGCTTGGCCAGCATCAGCGCTTCACCGCAGGCCTTGAGGTGGATGAAGGCCAGCATGTTGGTGATGACCTTGATGATCGAGGACGATCCGAGCGGGCCCATATGGAAGACCTTGTTGCCCATCGCCTCGAACGCTTTCCAGTGCAGATCGACAAGGTCCTTGTCGCCGCCCGGCAGCATGGTGATCTCGCCGCGATAGGCAAGGTGGACACCGCCGGTGACCGGCAGTTCCAGCATGCGCACGCCCTGTTCGCCCGCGATCTTTGAAAACGCCAGAACTTCGTCGCGGCCAAGCGTCGACATTTCGATCCAGCTAGCGCCGTCTTTCATGACCGGCAGGATCTGCCGCAGGACCTTTTCCGACACGGCGGGCGAAGGCAGGCAGGTGATGACGTGATCGACCGATGCCGCAAGCTCCTCGGCGCTGTCAGCCCATTTCGCGCCAGCCGCGAGCAGCGGTTCGGCGAGCGATTTGTTGAGATCGGTGACCGTGACGTCAAAGCCCGCTTTCAGCAGGCAGCCGGCACAGGCCGCGCCAAGGTTGCCGAGGCCAATATATCCGTAATGCATGTTTGTTCCTCCGTAAGCGCCTCAGGCGCCGTATCCGATAATGCCTTTGACCTCGCAAAAGTCGTGAATACCCCAATCGGCATATTCACGGCCATTGCCAGATTGCTTGTAGCCGCCGAACGGGGCGAACGTGTCCCAGTCGGGGTAGTTGATCTGCACCTGTCCGGTGCGCAGCCGCCGCGCGACGGCGCGGGCCTCGGTAATCTCGCCTTGCACGAAACCGCCAAGCCCGTAGACGGAATCGTTGGCCATGGCGACGGCGTCATCGACGCTGTCATAGGGCAAGATCGCCAGGACCGGGCCAAAAATCTCCTCATGTGCCACGGTCATGTCGGGGGTAACCCCGCCAAAGATCGTCGGCCGCACGAAATGGCCGCGGTTGAGCCCGTCGGGGCGACCGGTGCCGCCGGTGACAAGCACTGCGCCCTCGTCGATGCCAGTCTGGATCAGGCCTTGGATTTTTTCGTATTGCGCCCGGCTGACCACGGGGCCAAGAACCGTCGCGTCATCATTCGGGTCGCCCACTTGCAGGCTTTCGGCCCTGGCCTTGGCGATGGCCAGCACCGCGTCATGCGCGGCTCGCGGCACGAACATCCGCGTCGGCGCGTCGCAGCTTTGGCCGGTATTGGACATGCAGCCATCCACCCCGCCTTCGACCGCCGTTTTCAGATCGGCTGAGGGCAGGATGATATTGGCCGACTTGCCGCCCAGCTCTTGTGCAACGCGCTTGACCGTCGGGGCGGCGGCTTGTGCCACCATGATGCCCGCGCGGGTCGAGCCGGTGAAAGACACCATATCCACTTCCGGATGCGATGAAAGCCGCGCACCGACACCCGGCCCGTCCCCATTGACCAGGTTGAAGACGCCTTTCGGCACCCCGGCCTCATCCATGATCTCGGCAAAGATCAGACCCGAAAGGGGGGCGATCTCGGATGGCTTCAGCACCATTGTGCAGCCAGCGGCAAGCGCGGGCGCGACCTTGCAGACGATCTGGTTCATCGGCCAGTTCCACGGCGTGATCAGGCCCACGACGCCTATCGCCTCGCGTTGGACCAGTGTGGTGCCGCGCATCTCCTCCCAAAGGAACCGCTCGGCGGCTTCAATGGTTGCTGCAAGATGCACGTCGCCTGCCCAGACCTGCGCCTCACGGGCAAAGGCGATGGGCGCGCCCATCTCGACCGACATCGCGTGTGCGAGGTCTTCTGCACGCGACAGATAGACCTCATGCACCCTGCGCAGAAGCGCCACACGCTCGGCGGCTGGCCGGGCCGCAAAGCCCGGAAATGCCGCCCGCGCCGCCAGAATCGCGCGGTCGGCATCCGCCACCGATCCGATGGCGACCTCGCCCACGATCTCTTCGGTCGCCGGGTTCTCTACCGCCAGACGGGTCGCCCCCGCGCAGGGGCTGACCCATGCGCCGTCGATATAGAAGTCGCCAAGATGCGCGGTGCCGGTCATCTACAGATCACCTGAAGTAGATGTTGTATTTGGCACGAATCGCCTGATCGATCTGGGGGTCGATCACCGAGCCTGCCTTGGACAAGATCTCATTCTTGCGCGCAATCGCTGCATCAAGCAGCACAGGCTTGCCCGCCTCGTTCCATTCCTTCGGGCTCATCCGGTTGGCGCATACGGGGTAGATGTATTCGGTCTGCATCAGCTTGAGCGTTTGCTCAGACCCAAGGTAATGACCCGCCCCCCCCATACACACGGCCTTCATCGCCTCGATCGAGGTGCTGTCCGGGTTCACGTCAATGCCACGCACCAGGCGCATCGCCTGACCAAGAAGGTCATCGCCCAGCACCAGACTTTCAAGGCAAAAGCCCAGAAGCGATGCATGCATGCCGACGGATTCGTAGCACATGTTCAATCCTGCAAGACCGGCCAGCGAATTGGTGATGCCTTGTTCCCAGCCTGCCTGCATATCCGGCAGCTTACTGTCGGAAATACCAGACGCGGCACCGCCCGGAAGATCGTAGAACCGGTGCATCTGCGCGCAGCCCGCAGTCAGCAGCGCCTGTTCGGCAGATCCGCCCGACATGGCACCTGTGCGCAGATCAGATACGAAAGGCCATGTGCCGAAGATCGCAGGCGCGCCCTTCTTGATGGCGTTGACATAGACAACACCGGCCAGACATTCCGCCACCGCCTGCACGATCGTCAGCGCAATCGGCGCAGGGGCAGTGGCGCCCGCTTGCCCAGCCGACAGCAAGAGCATCGGCATGCCGCGCCGGATGCAATCCTCCATCGTGATACAGCTTTCTTCGGCGAATTTCATCGGCGGCACAACGAAGCAGTTGGAGTTTGAAACGAAGGGCCGCTCCAACCATTTCTCTTCGCCGCCCGCGACCGTGTAGATCATGTCAAAGCACTGGCTGACATATTCCGGATCGCTGAACGAGGTGCCGACATGCTTGTTGGTGCCCGAAAGGCAGGCGTAAAGCGTGTTCAGGTCCATTTCCTGGTTATCGACCACATCGCGGCAAACCATGGCGCGCTGGAAGAAGTGGATATTGTCGAGGTTATCAACCAGACGGGCCGCGTCATAAAGATCCTGCGCGGTAGATTCGCGGTAATCAAGCGTCTCTGGGTCGACGATATGCACAGCAGCACCAGCCGTGCCGTAATGGACCTTGGAACCCGACAGATGCAGGTCATGCTTGGGGTCGCGGGCGTGCAGGGTGATGTTACGTGCCGCCACCGCCAGCATGTCTTCGACCAAGGCGCGCGGGAAGCGGATGCGCCCGTCATCACCCTGAATAGCGCCTGCGTCGGTCAGCAGTTTTACGCCCGACTCGGGTGCCTGGCTCAGCCCGATCACCTCCAGCGCCTCTAGCGCGGATTCGTGGATCGTTGCGACATCGGCGTCGCTCAGGGGCTTGTACTGACCACCGGTCATGCCGGGCCGTACGGGACGCATCGCGTCGGTCAAGGGGGCCGCCCTCATCGCGCGCCGCGCTTCTCTTCCGCCGGCTCTTGCCGACCGCCGTGGTTCGATATTTGTCGCTTCGTCAGACATAACCAGTCTCCCTCAAGCCATCGGCTTCTTCTGTTCAGAAATACCTTCGGGGGTTCCAGGGGGCAGACGGCCCCCTGGCCCTCGTCACATGCGTACGCGTTCGGATTTCGGGTCATAGAGCGGCGCCAGAGACGCCTCGACGGCGACCCGGCGGCCTGCCACTTCAACCTCATAACATGAGGCCAGCACATCTGCCGCAGTCTCGCCCTTGCACGGCACATAACCCATGCCGATCGCAGCCCCCAGATGGTGGCCATAGGCGCCCGACGACAAGTAGCTCACGATCTTGCCGTCGCGGATCAGGGGTTCGTTGTGATAGACCATCACTGCCGGATCGCTCAGCTTGAACTGCACCATCCGCGTCTCAAGCCCGGCCTCCTTCTTGCGCAAAACCGCATCGCGCCCGATGAAGGACGGTTTTGCCGTTTTCACCGCAAAGCCAAGCCCGGCTTCGAGCACATGATCTTCGCATGTGATGTCATGTCCGAAATGGCGGAAGGCTTTCTCGATCCGGCAACTGTCCATCATATGCATACCGCAGAGCTTCAAATCCATGTCCTGACCGGCTTCCCACAGCGTCTCAAACGCATGGCCGCACATGTCGGACGAGATATAGATCTCCCAGCCCAACTCACCCACGTAAGACACGCGGTGGATGCGGGCGAGACCCATGCCCATCTCGATCTCCTGCGCGGTGCCGAAGGGGTTTACGTCGTTTGAGAAGTCGTTCGGGCTGACTTTTTGCATCAGCTTGCGGGCATTCGGGCCCATCACCGCCAACACGCCTTCGCCCGCCGTCACATCGGTAAGGACAACGTTGTAGTCGCCCATATGACGGCGCATCCAGACCTGATCCTTCAGGCGCGTCACAGCCGGTGTCACCACCAGATAGGCGGTCTCCGACAGCCGCGTCACGGTCACATCCGCCTCGATCCCTCCGGTAGAATTGAGGAACTGGGTGTACACGATCTTGCCTGCAGGCACGGACATATCCGCGCCAGAGATATGGTTCAGAAACGCCTCAGCATCGCGGCCCTCAACGCGGATCTTGCCGAAAGACGACATGTCATACATGCCAACGTTGGTACGTACTGCGTTGTGTTCTGCGGCCTGATTGCCGAACCAGTTCTGCGGGCCCCAGCTATACTGATACTCCCGCTCCTGCCCCTCATTCGCGAACCAGTTTGCGCGTTCCCAACCACCGATCTCACCAAATACCGCGCCCTGCGCTTCGAGATGGGTGTGGAAGGGCGTGCGGCGCACACCGCGTGCAGTGGCCTTCTGGCGATAGGGGAAGTGATCGGCATAAAGCAGGCCAAGCGTTTCTTTGGAGCGTTCAAAGAGGTAGTGCTTGTTGCCCTGAAAGGGCTGGTTGCGGCCGACATCGACATCGCCAAGATCGAAGGGCTTTTCGCCGGTTTCCATCCATTCGGCCAGCGCCATTCCGGCACCACCGGCGGACTGGATGCCAATGGAGTTGAAACCTGCGGCGACCCAGAAGTTGTCCACCTCAAGCGACAAGCCAAGATTGTAGGCGTCGTCTGGCGTGAAGCTTTCGGGCCCGTTGAAGAAGGTGTGAATGCCAGCCTCCGCCAGCATCGGCAACCGTTCGACCGCACGCTCAAGGATCGGCTCGAAGTGGTCGAAATCCTCCTGCAATTGGTCAAAGCAGAAATCTTCCGGGATGCCATTCATGCCCCAGGGCTTGGCATTGGGTTCAAACGCGCCCAAGAGGTACTTGCCCGCGTCTTCCTTGTAATAGGCGCATTCATCGGGCACGCGAAGCACCGGCATCTGCTCCAACCCCGGAATCGCCTCGGTGACGATGTAGAAGTGCTCGCAGGCATGCAGCGGAACGTTCACACCCGCCATGCGGCCAACCTCATGGCCCCACATACCGCCGCAATTGACGACATGATCGGCAGCAATTTCGCCCTGCTCGTCGCCCTGTTGCCAGCTTACCGATTGCGCGCGGCCGCCTTCAACTTTGATGCCGGTCACTTTCACGCCCTCGGCCACCACTGCGCCGCGCTGCCGCGCGCCCTTGGCAAGCGCAAGTGCGATATTCGCCGGGTCTCCTTGCCCGTCGGTGGGCAGCCAGACACCCGCTTTCACGCCGTCGATATTCAGATGCGCATAGCGTTCCTTGACTTCCTGTGGCGACAGCTCCTCGACCGGCACACCAAAGGCGCGCGCCATCGAGGCGCCGCGAAAAAGCTCTTCCTTTCGCGCATCGGTCAGCGCAACCGAGATAGAGCCCACTTGCCGTACACCGGTGGCCAAACCCGTCTCGGCCTCAAGTCCGCGGTAGAGGTCGGCGGAATACTTCGCCAACCGCGTCATGTTGGATGACGCACGAAGCTGTCCGATCAGGCCCGCCGCATGCCAGGTCGTGCCGCAGGTCAGTTGCTTGCGCTCCAGCAGCACGACATCCTTCCAGCCGAGTTTGGTCAGGTGATACGCCACCGAACAGCCGACGACACCGCCACCGATGATCACAACGCGGGCTTTTGTGGGCAGGCTAGTCATTTAAGTTCGCTCCAGTAGGGACGGATTTCGGGAAGAGCGCGCAGATGCGACGCCGCAACGGTGGTAACCATGCCAGGAAAGACTTCACGCGGGTAATGCGGGCGATCATCAAGGGAAAGGTCGTTCAGATGCACATTGCGGATTTCACCTGGGGCCTTCGGGTCCGGAATGACCCCCGGCGTCACATAGATCCCGCCGGGCTTGAGTGCTGCAAGGCGCTGACGCCAAGCCTGTCCGCCGATCAGGTCTATGACGCTATCGAAGGTACAATTGAGCAATGGTTCATCTGCGCCCACGAAGGCTGCGCCAGCGGCGCGGACCAAAGCCGCATTTTCAGGTAGGCAGAGGCCACTTGTGACGGCACCCAGATTTACGGCAAGTCGTAGTGCTGCATAGCCCTCCCGTTCACCGGCAAACAAGACGGCAACCCGTGAGCTGCGGCCAATGTTACCGCGTACGACAAGGTTATGCGCTGTCCCAAAGACCATCGGCATTGCTCTGATCTCCGACAGCAACGCCGGGCCGATCAATCTATCATGCGCATCACCCACAACAACCAGCGCCGGACCCGTTTGTGTCCGCACCGGCATGCGTTGTTTGGTGCCAAACTGCGGCATCAAGCCCGGATCCGCGCATTATCAGGATCCCAAAGCGGCTGATCGGGCTGCACAATGGCGCGGCAGCGTTCACCGTAGATTTCGACCTCAAGCTCGGTTCCCGGTGCCGCCAGATCCGCACGGACCATGCCAAGTGCGATCGAGGCGTTGACCCGGTAGCCCCAGGCGCCTGACGTGGTTTCGCCCACAACCTTACCGTCATGCCAGATCGTCGACATATAGGGCGCATCCGCGTCGCCCGCTTCGACGATCAGCGTCACGAAGCTTTTCTTCACGCCGCGCTGCTTTTCGGCCAGAAGGGCCGCCTTGCCAGCGAATTCGTAGGGCTTGTCGAACTTGACGAAACGCTCCAATCCGCCTTCCAGCAAGCTGTAATCGGTCGAAAGATCGCCCTTCCAGGCCCGGTAGCCCTTTTCAAGACGCAATGAGTTCAGCGCCCACATGCCAAAGGGTTTGGCCCCCGCCGCCAGCACCGCGTCATAGATCGCCGGCATATCGGCGTTTTCGGCGTGGACTTCCCAGCCAAGTTCACCAGCAAAGGACACCCGGATCAGAAAGGCCTTTTTGCCGGCAACGGTCGCGTGCTGATGGGTCAGCCAACCCATGGTCAGGTCAGCATCCGAGATCCCTGCAAGCAGATCGCGCGATGTCGGACCGGCGATGATCAACGTCTCCCGCTCGGTTGTCGTTTCGCGCACCGTCACGCCCGCGGGGACGGAGCCCCGGATCAACTCGCCATCATGCCACTGTGCGGTGGCGGCCGTGATCAGCACAAAGCTGTTTTCCGCCAGCCGGACGCAGGAAAGCTCGGTCAGGATGCGGCCGCGTTTGTCAGAGACATAGATCAGGTTCATCCGCCCGACCTTGGGGATGCCGCCGGTGCAAAAGCCGCGCAGCCATTCATCGGCCCCGTCGCCTTGCACCCAAAACCGCGAAAAGCCCGGCAGGTTCAGAACGCCGCAATTGTCGCGCACCGCCTCGCATTCTTCGCGGATACGGCTTTCCCACGGGCCAGAGCGACCCCAGGTATGAGTGCTTTCCTCGGACGTATCGTCGCCCGGCTGCGCGAACCAGTTGGCGCGTTCCCAGCCGTTAAAGACACCCATCTGGCCGCCAAGTTCCTTGACCTTGTCGTGGACCGCCGAGAGTTTCCGGTCGGGGGCGGCGGGCCAGCGGTGCCAGGGGAAATGCATGGCATATTCATGCCCGTACACTTCCTTGCCCTTCTCGACGCAGTATTCACGGTCGGTATAGTCGGTGTAACGGCGCGGATCGCAGGACCACATGTCCCATTCGGTGCTGCCCTCGGTGATCCATTCGGCCAGAACCTTACCTGCACCGCCGCCTTGCGCGATGCCGAAGGTGAAGACACAAGCCTCAAACGCATTCGGCACGCCCGGCATTGGCCCGATCATCGGGTTGCCGTCGGGGGTATAGGGGATAGGCCCGTTGATTACGCGGCTGATCCCGGCTGTGCCCAGAAGCGGCACGCGAGCCATAGCGTCCTCAATGTACCATTCCAGACGGTCAAGGTCGTCAGGGTAGAGCTGGAAGCTGAAATCTTCCGGCATCGGATCATCCGGCGTGACCCAATGCGCCTTGCAGTTGCGTTCATAGGGGCCAAGGTTGAAGCCGGTCTTTTCTTGCCGCAGGTAGTAGGAACTGTCCACATCACGCAGCAGTGGCAGTTTGTGGCCAACCTCTTTCGACCAGGCCTCGATTTCGGCGACCGGCTCGGACAGAAGGTACTGGTGGCTCATCACCATCATCGGCACGGTGCGTCCGCCGTATGGCTTGAACCATTCGCCCACGGTCTGGGCATAATAACCCGCCGCGTTGACCACGAATTCGCAGCGGATATCGCCCTTTTCGGTATGGACGATCCATTCGCCATTCTCCCGGCTGACCCCGGTCGCTGGCGTAAAGCGCAGGATCGTGGCGCCAAGATCGCGGGCACCTTTGGCCAAGGCCTGGGTCAGCTGTGCCGGGTCGATATCGCCGTCTGCGGGGTCATATAGCGCGCCGGTAAGATCATGCGTCTCAACAAAGGGGTATTTACCCTGAATCTCATCCACGCCCAGAATTTCCAGATCCATCCCCTGATAGATCCCCATGCCCTTGGCGCGCTGAAATTCCTGCATCCGCTCTTTGGAATGCGCCAGGCGCACCGAGCCGGTGACATGGTAGTTCATCGGGTAATCGACCTCGGCGCCGAGGCGCGCATAAAGCTCGGTCGAATAGCGCTGCATGTTCATGATCGACCAAGAGGTCGAGAAGGTGGGCACGTTACCCGCCGCATGCCAGGTGGAACCGGCCGTCAGCTCGTTCTTTTCAAGAAGAACGCAATCCGTCCAACCAGCTTTTGCAAGGTGGTAAAGAGATGAAACCCCTACCGCACCGCCGCCGATGATCACCACACGTGCTGTTGTCGGAAACTCGGCCATGCAAACCCCGCTGTGTTTTATCTGGCCGCAGTATCGTAGGTGTTGCGCGCGCTTTCAATTCGCCTTTCATTGTACTATTGATCGGTAAATCCGATTAGGGCCGCCATGCAGATTGAGCTTATCGAAACATTTCTGGACCTGTGTGACACACGCAGCTTCAACAAGACCGCAGACCGTATGGGGGTGACACAATCCACGGTGTCTGGTCGCGTGAAATCACTTGAAGCCACGCTTGGCCATCGGTTGTTTACCCGGTCTCGCGCCGGCACAGAATTGACCACGGAAGGTCTGCGATTCTCTCCCCATGCCCGAACACTTTTGTACGACTGGTCCGAGGCGCGTCACGCGATCCGGGGCGCAGGCGCGGGCGAAGTGACGATGCGGATCGGTATTCAGCACGATCTTGTCGGCATGCATTTTAGTGAACTTATTCAGGATTTCCGTAAAGCCCTGACCGATACCGCCTTTTTGTTTGAGGCAGATTATTCGGCGCAAATGACCTCGGATTTGACAACCGGGGTAGAAGACTTCGCCATCCTTTTTACGCCCCGCTACCATCCAGACCTGTATTTTGAGACACTGGGTGAAGTCAGCTATATTATGGTCTCGACCGAAACGGACCGGATAGCAGAGGTCAATTCAAACACATATATTATGCCACATTTCTCGGACGCGATGCCGCGGATCCACGCGGCCATGCTGCCACACCTGTCCAGCGCCAGCCTGTCGATCGGACAGAATGCTGCGATGGTGTCCTTGCTCGAATCGCTTGGCGGCACTGCTTATGTTCTGCGCCCATCTGCCGAGGCGCTTCAGCGCAGCGGCACGTGCCGTTTGGTAACCGATGCTCCGCCGATTCTTCAGCCGATCTGTGCCGGAATGCACATTCGCAACCGCCATCGGTCCATGCACCGCCGTATCTTGCAAATATTACGTGCCAGATTTGGCCCAGACAAATCGTCTGTGGTGCGAAGACGTGCGGACTGAAGCGATCGTATTTCACCTGAAATTGGCGTCATGATCCTACAGGCTGACGATCGGTCCTGCCGCTGCTGCAGCGTCATCGTTATCATGTGTGACCATGAGAACCGGAATGTTCCTGTCACGGATATGTTTAAAGACAAACGCCCTCAGATCGGTGCGCAATGCCGGATCAAGCTTTGAGAAAGGCTCGTCCAAGAGCAGAGCACAAGGTTCCGCGAGCAATGTGCGCATCAACGCCACCCGGGCGCGTTGACCGCCTGAAAGGGTCGCCGGATCGCGGTGAAAAAACCCCGTCAATTCGGCCTGTTCCAGTGCTTTTTCAATCGCCGCGTGCCGCGCGGATCTGCCCTTGATCTGAGCCGCCAATCCAAAGGCCAGATTGTCGCCAACCGACAGGTGGGGGAATAGAGCCGCGTCTTGAAACAATATCCCGATACGCCGCGCCTCGGCTGGCAGATACGTCACGTCGCGCCCGTCCAAGATAATCTGCCCAGCCCCGGAAAACCCGCGCGGCAGATGCCCGCCAATAAAGTCCATCAGGGTAGATTTTCCGATGCCGGACGGGCCCACGATGGTCGTAATACTGGCACGCGGCACCGTAAGCGTCAGTGGTGCAAAAAGCGTGGCGCCACTAGCTTTCGCATGAATAGACACGGTTTTTAACTCAAGCCCGGTCATGTACCTGCCCCCGAAAGCCCCTGCCGGTTGCGGTGCAAGATCGTAGGAAGTGCCAGTGCCGCCAAGTAAACGACAAACGGCAAAGTCGCTTGCAACACTGCATAGACGCCGCTGACACGCCGGTCCGAGCCGGAAGACAACGTCACTGCCTCTGTCGTCAGGGTCGTGATCCGGCCCGCGCCAAGAAAGAGCGTAGGCAAGTATTGCGCCACTGAGACCGCAAAGCCGATGGCGGCGGCGGTCA
>JBARVN010000058.1:0-2009 GCA_049646285.1 Albidovulum sp.
GAAAATGCCGCCTTCATCACCGCCATGTCGAATTCCTTCGGCGCGCGCTGGTTTGACGAAAACTGGGTGCCACAGTTCGACAGCGCCGAATGGAAAGCCACACTCGACAGCTATCTGAACCTGATGAACAGCTACGGCCCGCCCGGTGCATCATCGAACGGCTTCAATGAAAACCTGACGCTGTTCCAACAGGGCAAATGCGGCATGTGGATTGATGCCACGGTGGCTGCGTCCTTCGTGACGGGCAAGGATTCGACCGTTGCCGACAAGGTTGGCTTCGCACTGGCCCCCGACAATGGTCTGGGCAAGCGCGGCAACTGGCTTTGGGCATGGAGCCTTGCCGTACCGGCCTCTTCGACCAAGCAAGAAGCGGCCAAGACCTTTATCGACTGGGCTACCAACAAAGACTATCTGGCCCTTGTTGCGTCCAAAGAAGGTTGGGCCAATGTCCCTCCGGGCACCCGCACCTCGCTTTATGCGAACCCGGAGTATCAGAAGGTTCCGTTTGCCGCGATGACGCTTGACTCGATCAACGCAGCCGATCCCCAAAACCCAACCGTGCAACCCGTGCCCTATGTTGGCGTCCAGTTCGTCGCGATCCCGGAATTCCAGGGCCTTGGCAACTCGGTCGGACAAGAGTTTTCGGCAGCGCTGGCCGGTCAAAAGACCGGTGACGAAGCCCTTGCCGCTGCGCAAGCGCTGGTGAAAGATGAAATGGAGGCGGCGGGCTACATCAAGTAACCCCGCCCCTCGGGGTTGGCCGCATACCGGTGGCCAACCCCCGCACTTCGCGACCACATTGCAAGTGCTCGGCCCCCTATGGCCCCCCTGATTTTCGTCCCCGAGACTCGACCCTCGTGAACCCCCGGAGCGTGCCATGTCCACCGAAAATTCCCGCTCAGCCGCAAGATGGATGCTGTCGCCCTCGGTGATCATGCTGTTCATCTGGATGATCGTGCCGCTGGGAATGACGATCTGGTTTTCCTTCCAGCGTTACAATCTGCTTTATCCCGACCGCTCGGGCTTTGTCGGATTTGGCAATTATTCCCGCTTCGTCTTTTCGCCCGCCTTCATGGGGGCGGTGGCCAATACCATGATCCTTGTGGTGGGTGTTTTGGTGATCACGGTGGTTCTGGGCACGCTGATCGCCTTGCTGATCGACCAGCCCTTATGGGGGCAAGGGGTGGTGCGGATCTTGGTAATCTCGCCCTTCTTCATCATGCCGCCGGTGGCGGCCTTGATCTGGAAAAACATGTTCATGAACCCGTCCAACGGGCTGTTTGCAGAGGCTGCGAAATACCTTGGGTTATCGCCGTTCGATTTTCTGGGCACGGCCCCGCTTGCCTCGATCGTGCTGATCGTAGCATGGCAATGGCTGCCATTCGCCACCCTGATCTTGCTGACCGCCCTGCAATCCTTGTCGTCAGAGGAACTGGAGGCGGCCGAGATGGACGGTGCATCCGCAATCAGCCGGTTTCGCTATATCATGCTGCCGCATCTGGCGCGTTCGATCACCGTTGTGGTGTTGATCCAGACGATCTTCCTTTTGGGGATCTTCGGAGAGATTTTGGTGACCACCAATGGTGGCCCCGGCTCCGCATCAACCACGCTGCCCTACCTGATCTTCAAAGAAGCGCTTCTTGACTTCGACGTGGGCACAGCCGCCGCAGGTGGTGTGGTCGCGGTTATCTTGGCCAATATCATCGCGATCTTTTTGATGCGCGCGGTTGGCAAGAACCTCGATTTGTAAGGAAATAGCATGGCCCGCGCCGTCACCCCCGCCCGCAAGACCTTCAACACCGCCTCTGCATGGACGGT
This sequence comes from Albidovulum sp., assembly GCA_049646285.1. Taxonomy (GTDB): domain Bacteria; phylum Pseudomonadota; class Alphaproteobacteria; order Rhodobacterales; family Rhodobacteraceae; genus Albidovulum. Next base: position 1,819 of record JBARVN010000058.1, read on the forward strand.
TGCCCTGATCATCTTCTTTCCGATCTTGTGGACGGTGCTGACCTCTTTCAAGCCCGAGGCAACTGCCGTGGCCTCGCCCCCGGTCTTTCTTGGCTTTGACTGGACGCTGGAAAACTACGTTGATGTGAACACCCAGCGCGATTATCTGCGGTTTTTCTGGAACTCGGTGATCATCGCCATGGGCTCAACCC